>CABVRV010000024.1 GCA_902500755.1 uncultured Nitrospira sp. | reverse complement strand
ACTAGGATCTATTGGCCAAGAATATCCACTTTGACGTGGCGATGTCCTCGGCGGATGCGGTATCGCTGGAAATCGGCAAGATCGAGCGTAAATACTTTCGTTGTGCGCAGCGATTCTGCAGCAACAATGACGGACGCGTCTGCGAGATCCATGGGGTGATCGCCGTACTGTTCCATCAATTCGAAGGCTCGCGCCGTTGCGACTTGATCCAGAAACCAGAGAGTTACACCACCATTCAGAATGAAATCCCGGAGACAGTCCGCGCCTCGGCTATTTGGCGTCAGCAGATGAAAGGCTTCGGTTAGGACAGGGATGGTTGTAAACAGGGCATCTCGTGTGGTGCGAAGCATCTCTTTACATCGTGCATATTCGGCATCTTGAGGGTCGAACAGCGCGACGAACGGTCCGGTATCGACGAGGATCATCGGTGAGATTTTCGGCGTAACGCGAGTTGCATGCCACGGCGGGTGTCGGTTGAAGGCGCAAGTGCATATCCGCCTGGGCCGAGATCAAGGCGGGAGTAAATGTCGAACGCGGACTGCTGAGGGTTACGGCCCACTTCATCTCGTAATACCAACACCCCTCGCTTGAGGGCCGTAGACACGGACCAACCTGTTTTCTTCGTCAGTTGCTTGAGAGCTTTTTCGGTTTCGTCATCGAGGCGAACAGTCCGGAGACTCATGATATCTCTCCCTTGCCGATGCGTCATACAGACTGTAATACATCACGCGCTTCTCGTCAACTCACCTACGCTGCTGACGCTTCTCCGATTGGGCCGAAGACGGAAACCGAAGAAATCAACCGAGAGTCTACCTATCCGGTCTCGATGCCGGTTTCGGCTGTAGTGTTGGCATTAGCTGAAGGTGGCGGGGTTGGAATTGACACCCTCACTAATGCCTCTCTAAAATGCGCGAACTATGAACGATCGATTTCTCAAAGCCTGCCGTCGCGAGCCAGTTGACTGTACCCCCGTGTGGTTTATGCGCCAAGCCGGGCGCTACATGCCTGAGTATCGGACGTTGCGCGCGAAACATTCCATCCTTGAGATGTGCAAAACGCCGGAGTTGGCGGCCCAAGTTACGCTTCAGCCCATTGATCGATTCCCGTTGGATGCGGCCATTATCTTTGCCGACATCCTGCTTCCTCTGGAACCGATGGGTCTCAACCTCGAGTTTGCGGCAGGAGAAGGGCCGGTGATCCACAATCCGGTGCGTGACCGGGCAGCGGTAGATCAACTCAACGTCATAGATGGTGACGAGTTGAATTATGTGGCCGAGGCCATTCGGCAAGCGCGACGGGCTCTGAATGAGCGAGTACCGCTCATTGGATTTGCCGGTGCGCCGTTCACGCTGGCGAGTTATGCCATTGAGGGCGGCGGGTCCCGCAACTATTTGCACACCAAGCAGATGATGTATGGAGATCCCGCCGCGTGGCACAAGCTTATGGACAAGTTTGCGCGCGTGATCATCGGATATCTGCGTCGACAGATTAAGGCCGGAGCTCAAGCGGTTCAATTGTTTGATAGCTGGGTTGGATGCCTCTCAGCGGGCGATTATGCTGAATATGTGATGCCGCATGTCCAATTGATTTTTGAGGGCCTCAAGCGGGAAGGGGTGCCGATGATTCATTTCGGGACCGGCACCACGGCGATCTTGCATCAGATGCGCGAAGCGGGCGGTGATGTCATCGGGATTGATTGGAGGGTTCACCTGGACGAAGCCTGGAGGATGGTCGGACATGATCGGGCGGTACAAGGAAATCTTGATCCACTCCTGCTGTTTGCACCGCTCCATGAAATTGAACGCCGCGTGGAAGATATTCTGCGACGAGCCGGAGGGCGCTCTGGTCATATCTTCAATCTCGGTCATGGCATCCTGCCGACCACCCCAGTCGATCACGTGGCTGCGACCATCGACATGGTACACAAGCTGAGCCAACGCTAACCACATCGCATTAAGTGGTCATCCTCTAACCTACAGGTTATGTCTATCTCGCGACGTCCTATCTCGGTGTTACTGATGGCGATGGGTGGGCCCGATTGTCTGGAGAACGTGGAGCCGTTTTTGCGCGATGTTCGTGGAGGTCGACCGACGTCCCCGGAACTGGTGGAGGAAATTCGTGAACGGTATCGTGCCACCGGGGGCAGATCGCCTGCCGTCGGGATTACCCAAGAAGTCGCAAAGAAATTGGAACAGCGACTCAATACGTCAGGTGAGAGCCTATACCGGGTGTACGTCGGGTTGCGTCATTGGCATCCCTTTATCAAAGAAACCTATGCCGAATTGTTGAACGAATCGCCAGGGGAGATCATCGGTGTGTGTATGGCTCCTCAACAGTCCTCGCTGAGTACCGGAGCCTATCGAAAGAAAGTCGAAGAGGCCCGTGTTGAGTTGGGAGACCGTACCGGCGTGACCTATGTCGGCAGTTGGAATCGGCACCCCCGACTGATCGAGGGGATCGTCGACAATATTCGGAAGAGGCTACTCACATTTCCTGTCGATGTGCGGGCATCGGTGCCTGTGCTCTTTACCGCTCATAGTCTGCCGGAACGGATCGTGGCCATGAAGGATCCCTATCCTGACGAGGTCAAGGGCACCGTTGAGGCGGTGACAGAATTCTTGGGAGCCCGACCGACGTACTTTGCCTATCAAAGCCAAGGGCGATCGAGTGAGCCGTGGCTTGGACCGACGGTCGAGGGAATGTTGGATACCATCCAGCAGGGGGGGCATCGGTCTGTCCTGGTGGCCCCCATCGGTTTTATCTGTGACCATGTGGAAACCCTGTACGATATCGATATTGAATTAAGACAGTTGGCCGTCAACAAGGGAATGCGTCTTGAACGCATCGCGATGTTGAACGACTCACCCGCCCTCATCGAGACGTTACGCGACATCTTGGCGGCACACGTATCTTCTTCTTGTATTCAGTCGTGACTCAACCACGCACAGTCGTCGTAGTGGGTGGCGGTATTTCAGGCCTGGCCACCGCCTATGCTCTACTGGAACGTGCGTCAACGGCCGGTCTTTCCCTTCGCTGTACAGTCCTTGACGCCGGGTCATCATGGGGCGGGAAGATCGTCACACATCGGGTTGGCGAAATAGTTACGGAGGCGGGGCCGGATTCCTTCCTTTCTCAAAAACCGGCCGGTCTTGAGCTCTGTGCGAAGCTTGGTCTTGCCGATCAACTCATCAATACCAACGAGACAGGCAAGAAGGCGTGTGTTCTCTACAAGGGGCGGCTGCATGATTTGCCGGAGGGACTGCTGTCCTTTGTTCCGAAGCAGCTGAAGCCGTTCCTTCGGAGCGGACTCCTCACGTGGCCAGGCCTCATTCGTATGGGGTTGGAAATCGCCGTTCCCCCTGGTCCTTCGACAGGCGACGAGTCACTTGCCGGTTTTCTTCGTCGACGATTCGGC
The DNA here is from genome assembly GCA_902500755.1 of uncultured Nitrospira sp. GTDB lineage: Bacteria > Nitrospirota > Nitrospiria > Nitrospirales > Nitrospiraceae > Nitrospira_D. The sequence continues at coordinate 38,405 of CABVRV010000024.1, read as the reverse complement.
GCACAGGCGTATGAGCGGGTCTTGGAACCGCTCATGGCCGGAATTTATGCGGGAGATGCCGAGCAGATGAGCCTGCGGGCCACGTTCCCGCGTTTCTTTGAGCTGGAGCAACAGCATAGCAGCGTTGTTCGCGGCATGATGGAGGCCAAGAAAACAGCTTCGCCGGCATCGTCGGGACCACCACAACGGACGATGTTTGTGAGTCTGAAAAATGGGCTCGGTGATCTTGTGACTGCCCTGACACAACGATTGATGGAGCAGGGTGCAGAGCTTCAGCTGGGGAAACGAGTTGAGGCGATGCGAGTGAGATCGCATGAATTAGGTCGTTGGATGTACGATCTGATTCTTCAAGATCAATCAGCGCTTTCTGTGGAAAGCGTCGTGCTGGCAACGCCGGCGTATGTTTCAGCCGATCTGTTGCGTCCGTTGACACCCATTGCCGGAGGACTGTTGGATTTGATTCCTTATGCGTCGACCGCTACGATTGCCATGGCGTTTCCCCGGGCATTGATGAGCGGGATCGAAGGATTTGGGTTTATCGTGCCTCGAGCAGAGCAACGAGATTTGATCGCGGCAACCTGGACATCTCTCAAATGGCCCCATCGTGCACCACCGGAACAGTTGTTGGTGCGTTGCTATGTCGGTGGAGTGGGACGCGAGGATGTTCTCCAACTCGATGATGCTGCATTGACGACAAAAGTCCGAGCCGAACTCGCTGCGTTATGCGGGATCAGAGCGGTACCGAGTTACACGGAGGTGAATAGGTGGTGGAAGGCGATGCCGCAGTATACGCTTGGCCACCTGGATCGATTGGTACAACTCGATGCCGCTATCAGCCGGTACCCTGGACTTGTCCTCACAGGTGCCGGTTATCGCGGAGTGGGCATTCCCGACTGTATCCGCGATGGGGCGACCGCGGCTGATCGTGTGATCCAAGATCTTGTAGGTCAAACCAGCCATGGATGGCGATCCACCGTAGGTGCGGACTCAGTCTAACCCTCCGACTGCATTCCAGACGGCGTTCATTGGTACATCCAAGCCCGGGTCAACGGGAGCTCTGTAAGGCCGCTGTCTTCTTGGCGGCTGGCAAGCACCTGGTAGACGTTGAGCCAGCCCTGCGAGAACGCCAGTGAGGAGCCAGCCAAATAGGTGCGCCAGACACGCAGTGTCCGCTCCCCGACCATGGTTTGAGCGGCACCAAGTGCCCCTTCCAACCTACGCGACCAGTGCGCCAGCGTTTGAGCGTAATGGGGGCGAAGACTTTCGACATCATAGACTTCGAAGTTCTGTGTCCCCATCTCTCGGATGACGGTATGGAGGTGAGGCAGCTCGGTGTGAGGGAAGACGAACTTCTCCATAAACTCGCTGAGGCCGGATCCTACAGTGCGGCCCTCGGCATCGGATGAGGTTATCCCGTGGTTTAGAAACAGTCCACGATCGCGTAGGAGTCGTCGCACGACACCGATGTACAGGGGAAGGTTGTTCTGGCCGACATGTTCAAACATGCCGACACTCGAAATCTTGTCGAACCTGCCTTCGCCGAACCGTTCTGGGGCGTCACGGTAGTCGAGCTGGAGCACCTCGACGCATTGCTGAAGGCCCTGTGCTCTTAGGCATTCCTTGGCCAGAGTAAATTGGTTATCTGACAGTGTGATGCCGACGGCGTGGACGCCATAGTGTTGCGCAGCGTACATGATGAGCCCGCCCCAGCCACAGCCGATATCGAGTAGCCGTTCTCCTGGCCGAAGCCGGAGTTTGCGGCAGATGTGATCGAGCTTGGCTTCCTGAGCGGCATTGATCGTTTCCTCACCGGTTTGGAAATACGCGCAGGAATAGACCATGCGCTCATCGAGCCAGAGTCGATAGAAGTCGTTCCCAACGTCGTAATGATACTTGATGTCATCCTGGTCCTGCTTCGGAGTGTGGCAGGCCGACGCGGCGGGGATTCGAGCGGTCGCCGGCGAGCCTCCGGTCTCCACAAGGCGCTCCGCGCTTGCGATCACGGACATGATGTCGCCGTCGATATCGATCCGCCCATCGACAAATGCTTCCCCGAGGGTTCCCAGCGTCGGATGGGTGAGGGCTGGTAGCAAGGCTGGATCGCGTATGGCCATCACGACGCGGGGCTCCTGACCAAAGTTCAAACGTGAACCGTCCGGGAGGATAAGGTCTAGCGGTTGGCCTCCCAGCGCCCTGACCCTTTCTGCCAAGCATTGGATACGCTGACTAACTGCCTTCCCGATGATTCTATTGGTCGCGTGGGATAAGAGATTGCTGGGAGACATGATGACCTCCTTCGGGTAGAGCTGAAAATTCCTCCTCAATGTGCGCGGCGACCAGGACTATCGTCTCGGATACGCACATTCTTACGACGAATTCGGTGTCGGCGAATGCCGATGCCGTTCGGACATTTCCACAGAAGCATCACATGTATACTTACTTATGTTCCCGATTAATCCTTCCGCATGGTCCTTGTCAAGATATCGGTAGGCGAAGTCCTTTACTGCAGAGAACAAGGTATATCCGTAAGCGAAGGACATGCCACCGTAACCAGCAGGAATTTAGGCAGAAAAGGAGTTCGAACGGAAAAATGATGCCGCAGTTAGAGGTAAAACTCCTCAGAGGAGAGGAAATGAGTGAGGAGTATTGCAACAAGGTAATGGATCGATCACAGCATCTTTACGGAAGGATAATAGCCTCCTCCGGGTAGCCGAGGCCCTTGAGCGTGGTTTCCAAAGAGTCGACCATGGGCGGGGGGCCGCAGAGAAAAATACAGGTGTTGGGATTTGGGTCGGGAAGGTGTTGTCGTAGAATGTCAGGTGTCATTCGGCCTGTGCTGCCGGACCATCCTGGAGGTGGCTGTTCCAAGACGTGGTGACAATGAAAGTTCGGAAATTGTTGGGTATTGTCTTCCCATTCCTGTCGGAAAATAATGTCCGATTCCGTCTTATTGGCAAAGATTAGGAATAGCTCTACGTCCTGTTTCTTGGTAAGGATCCAGCGAATGATGGCAATCATCGGGGTGATCCCGGTGCCTCCCGCCACAAATCCTACCCGTTTCGCCATTCCATCGACCCAATGTCCTCCAGAATATGGACCACTCATGAGGACGGTATCTCCGGTCTGCTGATCATGCAAATACTTTGAGACGATTCCGGTCGCATACCGTTTCACGGTGAGATCGAAGAACCCCGTGACGCCTGGCAACGATGACGGTGTATACGCGCGTTTCACCGCCTTGCCGTCGAGTGTTGCATGGACATACAGAAAGTCTCCAGGCTGCACGTCCAGTGTTGCGTCTGCCGGCAGTTCAAATCGGAACGTCCTCGTATCGTGGGTGACCGTTTCGATGGCCGTCAGCTTGTAGTGGCTTGGCGTCTTGCTCTTGATGCGTATGGTAGGGGGCATGATGGTTGATCCAGCTAGGGCGAGTATTATTGCTTGGCGTTTTGGGCTGGTCCTCTGTCTTTCGGTTTAGGATTGGTCGTCTGTTTTGCTTCTAGGTTAGCAAGAACCGGCTGAGCCGCCCTCACGTTCTGTTCAACAGCGTGGGTCAGCCAGCGGCGCGCTTCTTCCGTATTCTTTGCCACTCCTCGTCCATAGGCGTACATGACGCCGAGGACATACATCGCTTGCCCATTTCCAGCCTCGGCTAGGCGGCGCAATCCCTTAGAAGCCTTCTTGTACCAACCGATGGACTCCGGTGCTTGTCGCCCGTTTTGTTTTTCATAATATTTGGCAAGACGATACTGCGCGAATGCATCACCGTGTTCCGCCAATTTTGCGTCAGGAGTGAGGTGCGACACTGGCTTTGTGGGCGGTACACTGGCCTCTGATTTCTCGTCGTTCGAGCTTGTTCCAGTGCGATTCGTCGGAGGATCTGCCGGAATGGATGGTTTCGTCGTCGGATTCTCATGGCGATTGAACTCAGGTGCAGGCGAATTGTTCTCAGGCGTAGCTGAAGGGATTGAAAGCTGAGACTGAGTCAGGCTTTCAGCTTGAGAGATTTGGGTAAGGCTGAAGTCGTCCTCGCTCGTCTTCTCTGTGGCCGTTGCTTGATTGGATTGGCCACATTCTTCCGGCCTATTTTGAGGGTTCTCCTCGTTGGTCGTGCCCTGACAGTCTGTGTCTTCATTGGATGGAGGCGGCCACTCAATGACCATTGAGGCGATCCACATGACGGCAATGACGAAAGGACTCCACCGGACCACTCGACGTCGTAAGACAGTCCGATCGCTGGGAGGTACGATTACGAGTCCGGGATAGTCCTTCTTACCCATGCCTTGATCACAAAGAGTTCTTGGTTACAGTCTATCAGGTCGCTCAAGCGCTGTCTGGGCACTTTCGATCTTCCTTGTTTCGCCTCGGTGGCGGGTTAGGCAGACGAGGGTCGGCGAATGAATCCACGCGCAGCGTTCCTCACTATCAATCGTTATACATAGCCTCTTGTCCTACTCAGTGGCAAGCTCCTATAGTACAACCCACATACAGCCAGCGAACATTCACCGAGGAAATCAGTTACATCATGCAATCAACCGAAAATTCCCTTACGATCTTAGATGTCAGCGGCCCGTTTCGGGAACCGAGGGAACAAGTCTTTTCGTACGACTACTCGATACAACGGGCAACCTGGGCGACGCCGCAAGCCGTGCGCGTGAAGGTGTCTATACCGGATGAGCTGGAGCCGTTCAAGAGGCGTCTGTTCGGGGTGGTGGCAGGCTCGCCGGGACAGCAGTTGCTGATTAGTAACATTCTTTCCAAGACCATTGCCGATTCGAAAATGCGGGTTGCCGACCAGGAAGGCTTGTTGGCAGAACGACGTGATGTGATGCTGGCCCCGTTTGTCGGCCCGCTGGGCCATCTGTTCCCCAAGCTGGAAAGTTTGTTTGAAACGGATCAGCCGGCTGTCCGTGAGGAGGTCAAGCGGAGGGTGGGAATTTAATCTGTTCCGCTCACGTAAGCGTCAACGGGATGCACTAAAAGATTCTTCGGTGGTGTTTGGAGTGCACGCCGGATTCGTCTGCAAATCCGAGAGAACCGGTGTCCGGGCGACCGGTGTCATTGAGATCGATCCGGTAGTATCCACGGACGTTTTCCATCGCTACCTCGAAGGGAATTGCGTTTGGATAGAGTGTTCCTGGAGCATGAGCCCCTCGCCCTAGTGTGCGGATCGTGTCCGGCTCCGCGAATTGCTTGTCTGAAAAAATGAAAATATCGGCGATAGCGTGGTCACCCAGCTTGTGGCCCGGTGTCGTGGCTGGAAGGTGTTCAGTGAGGGTTCCATCCAGTCGTGCCTCCTTTAGGCGTTTCAAGAGCGCGACGATTTGACTATCCGTTGTTTGAGCGGGGACGACCAGCCCTAGAGTATTCATGTCCGGGATGGTCGTGTGAACCTTGAACATGACCGGAGCTGCGTCCGGATCTTCGATGACTGAAACAGCGGGACCTTCGGTTCCGGTGGCCTGTTTGTTTCTCGAGCTTGGGACGATCAAGGCGACGAATAGCCACAATCCGATAAGGGTGCCGAATACCACCAGTAATGGATGAGCTCCGGCGCGTTTTCCCTCTTTGTACGGCTCTTCGTCATTGCTCATGTGGTTCGATTCTCCATGGGTGGAGGGGTGTACGCGGAGGGATGCTCCAACCGGCGTTTGGCTTCTTCCCATAATGTATCCATTTCAGCCAGTGTCATATCGGTCAACATCCGTCCTTGCCCTGCAGCCTGTGCTTCCACAAGGTGAAACCGATCACTAAATCGATTTGTTGCACGGCGTAGGGCATCCTCAGGATTGGCTTTGAGAAAGCGAGCGAGGTTGACCAACGAAAAGAACAGATCGCCGATCTCGGCTTCGATCTTTTGACGACTGTCGGATCGACTGGACTCTGTTTCGGCAGGTGTTTGACTGAGCCGCAGCGCCTCCTGCAGTTCATCGATTTCTTCGGTCACTTTTCCGATGATCTGATCGAGTCCTTCCCTGTTCTGTGGCCAATCGAAGCCGGCACGAGACGCGCGTGCCTGAATTTGGTAGGCGCGCAACAACGCCGGTAAGATTTTGGGCACTCCTTCAAGCGCCGATTGCGCATTGCCGGCGGCTTCACGCTCGGCGCGTTTGATGTTTTCCCATTGGGTCAGGACTTGTTCACTGTTCGATGCCTGGCCCGTCTGGCCGTTGTGTCCGAAGACATGGGGGTGTCTGCGAATCAACTTCATGGCCAGGGTGTCGAGCACGTCCTCCACGGTAAAGGAAGCCGCCTCAGCGGCGATCTGGCTGTGGAAAATGACCTGCAAGAGCACGTCGCCGAGTTCTTCACGAAGTTTCTGCTTGTCACCTTGATCGATCGTTTCGAGGACTTCATAGGCTTCTTCGAGCAGGTAGGGTTTCAGTGACTCATGGGTCTGCTTCCGGTCCCATGGACAGCCGTTTTGTGCACGGAGCGTAGCCATCAGTTCAACCACTTTGGTAAATCGCGTCGACATCGAAGATGGATCCTCCCTGGCTGTCCGCTGCGAACTCCGCAGTGGTGCCACTCTATACCGACGATGATGTCCTCTTCAATCTCGGTGATGGCTTGCGAGCAACTAGGCCCTATGATAGGGTATCGACGGTATCTGTGGATCCTACCAAGAGGTTGAGAAATGGTCGATGAGGAGCAAGGATTCGTCGTTCGTGACAGGCGAGGAAGTGCAGGAGGAGAGAGCGCTCCTGGGACGGCTTCAACCGCAAAAAACACAACGTCTTCTGCTGCCACATCAACTGAATCGGTTCATGTGGCGTCGGCACCTCCGGTTACCTTTTCTTCGTTTGTGATTTCGCTCGGTTCTTCGTCGCTCATGCTGATGGGGGAGACCCTGGACCCTCAACAATCGCCCATGCCTGTGAACCTGCCGCAAGCCAAAGAGATTATCGATCTATTGTCTGTCTTGGAAGACAAGACCAAGGGTAATCTGACCCCTGATGAGCAGACGGTGTTGCGTGATATGCTCTACGCGCTTCGTATGAAGTATGTCACGTTGGCCTCACCCAAATAAGATTCCGTTGTTCTGCTCGTTGCCCAAATCTCGACATCTCGCAATCTGTGCGTGTAGTTTTGAGACGGTTGTAGACGCCGATGATAGGTGGAGGCGATGGTCTTTTCTGTGAGCGACGGTGTATTGGGGCGCGTGAATGTTTAAGCCGAAGCAGCCCATGCACGCGGGAAGATCGGCTTTGGGAGAAGGGAAGGACCTTGAGTCAGCCGTGATGAGTGGTCTATTCAACAGGCCTTCGGCTAGCCAGGCTCAGCCGCCTGAGCGAAAAAGACCTCACCTTCGTCCCGTCTGGATTGTCCTCATTCTCCTGGTCCCTTGCGTTGCCCTCACGCTGTATTACTCGCAGATTGCTGCGCCTGACTTGCAGGAGACCGGCTCCTTTTTGCCGACGACCAGTTACGCCCTGGTTCTTCTTCTGGTCAATTTGGACCTCATTGGTCTCGTTGTGTTGGTGCTCTTGTTGTCTCGAAATCTGATTAAGGCGTATTTCGAACGTCGACATCGACTCGTCGGGTCAGGATTTCGCACGAAGCTCATCGCCGCTTTTATCGGGTTCTCGTTGATTCCTACCGTATTGCTGGCGTTGCTCGCGAGCGGGTTGGTGAACAAGGCCGTCGATGTTTGGTTCAGCGAGCACATCGAGAAGGTCATGAAAGACTCCTATGAGGTGGCGCGCCTGCAGCATGCGGGGCATGTCTCACTTGCGGTGAACAGCGCACGCGCAATCTCGCAGGAGTTGTTTCGCGAAGATATGCTCATTCCGGAACAGCGCGATCTCTTGATCGCCGCGATGGCTCGGAAACGGATGGAATATGGGGTTGCCGGGATTGAAGTGTTTTCGAACAAGATGGAAACCTTGACGAAAGCGCTTGACGCCGACATCCCTCTCGGCGTGTTGGAGCTGCCGATCAGTCAATTGGTGCTCCAAGTGATCAATGGGAAGCAGGAGTTTACCTCCGTTCAGGAGGCCCAGACTGGACGATTAGTGCGTGCGGCGATCCCGGTGGCCTCCGGCAGCCGGCGGGGTGACTTGGAGGGGGTCGTGGTTGTGGAAACCTACGTCCCTGAATCGCTGTTGACGAAAATGGAGGGCATCGGTCGGCAATATGCGGAGTATAAACAGATCAAGGCGATGAAGAATCCCATCAAAGCCGGGGCCTATCTGTTCGTCGCCGTGGTGACGGTTCTGATCCTGTTCAGTGCGACGTGGTTCGGGTTCTACGTGGCGCGTAGTATCACCGTTCCAATCCAACGGCTGGCGGAGGCTACGGAAGCGGTGGCCCAGGGCGACCTCTCCGTACAAATTGATGCGAAGGCGACTGATGAGATCGGAACGTTGATTGATTCGTTCAATCGAATGACGCAGGATCTGCAGGGGAGTAAGTCCAAGCTGGAAGAAGCAAACCTCACGCTCCGGAATACGAACGTCGAGTTGGACCGACGACGGGCCTACATCGAAACAGTTGTGGATACGATTGCCGCCGGGCTTTTGTCGATCGATCGCCATGGAATGGTCACCACGTTTAACCCCTCGGCTGAACGCATTCTCAGTTTGGCGGCTGACCGGTTCAGGGGGAAGCCGGCCAATGAGGTGTTCAAGGAATTTGGCTTGGACTTGTTTCAGACGGCCTATGATCGAATGTTGGCTGATGAGCGAGATGATCTCGACCTTGAAGGACAACTGGATATTCAAGGAAAGCTGATCACGATCGGCTTAAAAGGCTCTCGTATGCGAGATGAAGCCAACAAGGATTTGGGGTTTGTGTTGGTTTTTGAAGATCTGACGGAGTTGATTAAGGCGCAGAAGGTCGCGGCATGGCAGGAAGTCGCGAGGCGCGTGGCACATGAAATCAAGAACCCACTGACGCCCATTCAGCTTTCGGCACAGCGATTGCGCAAGAAGTTCTTCGAAAAGTCTCCGGATCTCGATCGGGTATTTGACGATGCGACCAATGTGATCATTAACGAAGTGGGTAGCTTGAAAGAAATGTTGGACGAGTTTTCAAAATTTGCCCGTCTTCCCGCTCCGCAAATGACGCGGCAATCGCTGCATGATGTGGTTCGAGAAGTGGCGACGTTGTATCGAGAAGCGCAGAAGGATCTTGAACTCATTCTTGATCTGGATGACGATCTGCCGTCCCTCAACTTCGATCGCGAACAGCTGCGGCGCGTGTTTGTGAATCTTTTCGATAACGCGGTTCAAGCGATGAATCAAAAAGGACGCCTGTGGGTCAGCACAAAATACGATACGAAAAGACGGCGCGCCATGGTGACGGTTGCGGACGAGGGGCCTGGCATTGCGCCGGAAGACCAGGAACGCCTGTTTGTGCCTTACTTTACCCGGAAAAAAACAGGAACTGGATTGGGACTGGCGATCGTCCGTCGGATAATTACGGACCATGAAGGACAGATCCAAGCTGGAAATAATCACCCGAGCGGAGCCGTGTTTACGTTTGACTTACCGGTGTAGAGGGGAAATGATCGTCAGCTCTCATCGGCAGGTACGAAAGTCATCGATGGTGTGTCGTATGCGAACTCTTGAGAGTGAGGCGATAGGGAGGAAAGATGTCGGCATCGATTCTCATTGTGGATGACGAAGAAGCGATTCGGACATCCCTGCGGAGCATCCTTGAAGACGAAGGATATGAAGTGGCCGTCGCAGCTACTGGAGCGGAGGCACTGAAAATCTATGGGACGGATCCGCCGGATCTCATGATTCTAGATATTTGGATGCCGGAAATGGACGGGCTCGAAACCTTGCGACGTGTGAAAGAGTTTGTGCCTGCCACGCAGGTGATGATGATCTCTGGGCACGGGTCCATTGAAACGGCGGTGAAAGCCATCAAACTCGGTGCATATGACTATATCGAGAAGCCACTGTCGTTGGAAAACGTCACGCTCCGTGTCAAGCATGCATTGGAGCAATACCGATTGGCACAGGAGAATCGATCTCTGCGGACCAAAGTCCAACAGAAATTCGAGCTGGTTGGGCATTCTCCGACTATGCAACGATTACGGGAACTCATCCAGACTGCCGGCCCTACGAACAGTCGTGTGCTGATCGGGGGCGAGAATGGAACGGGGAAGGAACTGGTCGCCCGAGCCATCCACATGCACAGTACCCGTTTGGACCATCCGTTCGTTGCTGTTAACTGTGCCGCCATTCCCGAGACGTTGATTGAGAGCGAGCTCTTCGGTCATGAAAAAGGCTCGTTTACGGGAGCGACGTCAATGAAGCGTGGTCAGTTTGAACAAGCTGACGGGGGAACTTTGTTTCTTGACGAAATTGGCGATATGAGTCTCAGTACCCAAGCGAAGGTCTTGCGGGCACTACAAGAGCAGCAGTTTACGCGAGTCGGCGGTACTAAGTTGATGAAGGTTGATGTACGGGTGCTCGCGGCCTCCAATAAAGACTTGGAGAAGGAAATCGGCAATGGGCACTTTCGAGAAGACCTGTTCTACCGTCTTAATGTAGTTCCCATTGTGGTGCCTCCATTGCGGGAGCGGCGTGAGGATATTCCAGCCCTGGTGCAACATTTCATGAAAACTCATGCCGAGGAACAGGGATTGCGGATGAAGGAAGTGTCGCCTGAGGCGATGGTGGTGCTCCAACAGTATGATTGGCCGGGTAACATTCGGGAACTGAGAAACCTGATCGAGCGACTTATGATCATGGTCCCAGGATATGTTATTGACGGCTCACAGGCCGCCCTGTCCTTGCAGGGGAGAACTACCGGAACCGTCGCGGTTGCCGTTCCGGCGTCCAACCCCCTTCTTGCAAAGTCATACGACTCACTCCGGGATGCTCGAAATGCATTTGAGAAAGAGTATATCAGCCGAAAACTTCGAGAGCATCACTGGAATATTTCTCGGACGGCAGAAGACCTCAAGATCGAGCGAAGCCATCTCCACAGAAAAATTAAGTTGCTGGATGTGGAGATGCGACCTGAAAGCTAGAGATCGACAAGTGGGACGGTTAGGTTGTACACGTCGAACACGTCAGACTCTGAAATTTCATTCTAGGATGAGATCGGGCATACTCGTTGAGCGCGGCCTCAGAGATTTGCGAAGGATGCGACTTTCTGCAAGTCGGACAGACCGGGATCAATTGCTGTAAGGCCTCCATGTCGGTCACGGTTCGGTCAAGGTCATTGATCGTTTTGGTCACCTCTTCTTCCCAGCTCTTTCGTGCTTCGGATTCCTGTTTAAGCTTGAATGCTGATTTGACTCGAGCAAGGAGTTCGACTGACTCGACGGGCTTCCGAATATAGTCTTCTGCTCCGGCGTCGAATGCGGCCTGAAGAAAGTCTTTCTGGCTGCGTGCGGTCACCACGATGATGGGAATCTGCGTCAACGCAGGAACCGCCTTGATACGTCGACAGGCCTCGACACCGTCCAAGTCCGGCATCTTGATATCCATCAGAATCAGGTCAAGGCTGAGGGCGTTGTTGCCCGCGTGATCCAAGTCCAATTGTGTAAAGGCATCCCTTGCAGACGAGACTGTGACGAGATCACGATAACCTGCGTTTTTCAGAATATGGTGCAGGAGCAGGCGCTCATCCGGTGAGTCATCAACGATCAGAATACCCATCTACATGGCCATTCGTAAGGGTTTCAGGCATTGACAGGGAATAGATTCGACTCTGCTGTCAGTATAGGCAATATTTCTAGAGCATCAAGGAAAAAGCGGAACACCAGGATTGGACAGCTCTTTCCGCGAGCTCCAATCGGTGCGTTGACCTCCATAGTACCCTCCGCTAAGATGCCTCTCCAACGACACGAAATTCGTGGTTACGCAAGGTACAATTGCGGCCGGTTGGGGTATTACGCATGACAACGTATCGTGAGGCTGGCGTAGACATTGATGCTGGCGATGAATTTGTTGATCGTATCAAGCCCGTGGTCCGGTCAACGTTTCGCCCGGAAGTTCTGACTGACTTGGGCGGGTTTGGAGGCTTGTTTGGTCTCCAGGCCGGCAAGTACAAAGAACCGGTCCTTGTCTCAGGAACCGACGGCGTTGGGACCAAACTCAAGATCGCGTTCATGATGGATAAACATGATTCCGTTGGGATCGATTTGGTCGCCATGTGTGTCAATGACATCGTGGTGAGTGGTGCGGAACCGCTTTTTTTCTTGGACTATTTTGCGACGGGAAAGTTGTCTGTATCCAAGGCGCAGGAGGTCGTGGCTGGCATCGCCGAAGGCTGCCGCCAGGCTGGGTGCGCTCTGATCGGCGGCGAGACCGCCGAGATGCCATCCTTTTATCCAGATGGAGAATATGACCTAGCTGGGTTTTCGGTTGGAGTGGTCGATCGCTCCAAGATCATTGATGGTCGGAACATTGCTCCTGGTGATGTGGTCCTCGGCCTGGCTTCCTCAGGACTCCACAGCAATGGTTACTCCTTGGCTCGGCGAGTGTTGTTTGACCAAGCCAAGCTGACGGCTGACAGTCGTCTCTCTGAGCTTGATAGGTCGATCGGAGAGGTTCTTTTAACACCCACCAGAATTTATGCGAAGCAGATTTTAGCGCTTCGTGAGCAATTTCCGATCAAGGGGATCGCACACATTACCGGCGGGGGTATTACGGAGAATCTCCCACGCGTGTTCCCCAAAGGCGTGCGAGCGAGGATCACTCGCACGGCCTGGCCGGTGCCACCGATTTTCGACGTCATCGGCCGATTAGGGCAAGTCGATCGTGACGAGATGTATCGGGTGTTCAATATGGGGGTCGGGCTGATTCTTGTGGTATCGCCAGACTCAGTGGCTGGAGTACTAGACCGTGCGGCGCTGCTTGGCGATCAGGGCTGGCCTATAGGAGAAATAGTGGAGGCGAAAGACAAGGAGCTGGAGGTCGACTATGCCGATTAACCGAACGACTCCTTTGAGAGTAGCGGTGCTGGCATCTGGTCGTGGCTCCAATCTGCAAGCTATTATCGATGCGATCGAAGCAGGTCAGGTCGAAGCTGAGATTGTATGCGTTATCAGTAACAAGAAGGATGTGGCTGCATTGGAGCGGGCTCGGAAGCATGGGCTCAAGGACTTGTTCATCGATCCAAAACCCTTTGCTGGACGACCGGACAGTCGTGAAACCTATGACCGAGCATTGCTGGACGTACTGCAACAACATGAGGTTGATCTTGTCTTGCTCGCCGGCTACATGAAGATCGTCACGGCGGTGCTGGTCACCGCTTATGTGAACCGCATGATGAACATCCACCCCTCGCTGCTGCCGTCGTTTCCTGGATTGGACGTACAGAAGAAGGCCATTGATTGGGGTTGCAAGCTGGCGGGCTGTACCGTGCATTTCGTGACGGAGGGTGTCGATGAAGGACCGATTATTATCCAAGCTGCCGTGCCGATTCTCGACGAGGATACACCCGAAACCCTCGCTGAGAGAATTCTTATCCAAGAGCACAAAATCTATCCCCGCGCTGTGCAACTCTTTGCCGAAGGCCGATTGAAAGTCGAAGGCCGCCGGGTCTTTATCGATGCCGGCAAGCTGACTGACGAGGCGATCATTAGTGCGGTATAGTTTATGGGGTTCGGTGCGCCTCTTCGCGGCCTCATATGACAACCTCATCGGTGTCAGCAGGCGCAGCACTGTGAAGAATGCGAGGCATGAGGGGCAAGATGGTACTGAAATAAAAACGAGCAGGGTTATGGGTTCCCTGCCCGTCGTAGATCCTCTACGTTCGCCGTCACATGTATGGGTTATTTGACTTTATTCAGATGTGTGAGGGCAGTCTCAGCATGTTCTGTGGCAACGTCGGCGTGGCCTGCTTTGCCATGTTCAACCGCTTCGTTTAGATGATTAATCGCCTCGTTCAGGTGTGGATTCTTGCCTCCTCTTTCAGCATAGTTCCGCGACTTTTCCGCATGCGTCACAAGCGCGTCAGCATGGCCCTGTTTGCCATGATCCACTGCTTCCTTCGCGTGCGTGACCGCGTCTCTCACGTTACCAGCCGGCGATGGCTGAGCGTTCACCATCGGCACAGCAACGAACGCTCCAAGTGCAACGACGATCAGGGCACCACTGTACAATTTGCTGATCATGTATGCCTCCCTTTATTGAGTTAGAATTCACCTGTGAATAAGACGTACCTGACACAATTCTCATTCAGAAGACCGTCTTCCTATTTTCTCGTCGTCAAGGGGATACACCCACTATAGGATAGACCCCTATCGCTACTTCATTTCATTTCGCTGTGGTCGACAGTACGTGAGAAAAAATTTGGTGGAGGGCAGGGGAGTTGAACCCCCGACCCCTACGTTGCGAACGTAGTGCTCTCCCAACTGAGCTAGCCCCCCACCTGAAGAAAAGGGACAATACGAACCGTCTACCCGCAGTGTTCGCTGCACACCAGCGTACAGTGTTGGAGCTGCGGTAGAAGAACGGGGAGGAGTGTCGGTTCGCCTGACCCGTGGGAAGCATTATACACAACCCGTCCCGCAGACTCTACCTGTACACGTAATGTTTCACCCCGAGCTATTTAGAGAGCTTGGTTAGAGGAACACAACGGTCTTCGAAACTTTGTAAGGACATGGGCAATGTTTGAAATTTGTGAAGCTTTACAATGCTTCATCAAACTGTCGTAGGGAGGATGGATGTAGGAAATAGAGTACACTTTTCAGCATATCTTTTATGATAGAATTTTTTCCCCTTCGCTGGTTCGTCCCATATCACAAAAAAATGTTTCAATAATTTCAGGTGCTTATCAGAAATAAACGAATCGTAGTGTGCGCACTACCAGTGAATGGCATAGGCCATGCTTGCAGAATTAATAACCTTGCATGGAACGACGCTTATACTGTGTAGCTAATCAGAATGAATTAGTGGAAATGGACAGTTTGTGATGTCAGTACCTTCTCAACTTTACTATCGGGTGAGAGTGCTTGTGCACAAGTCGCGAACCCTCCTTCGCGTGGTGCAGATGCTTCGTGGGTGGTTGATCCTAGGACCTATTAGAGGGTGTGTGGTCTGGTTCTATCAAAAGCGTAAGCCAACCGCTTCATTGCTGGTCAATCGGCATGATCTGTTCCCAAAGAAGGACGTACGGCCGGTGGTTGATTCTCTCAAACAGAAGGGCTACGCGAATGGGTGGACGATTCCGGAAAGCTTTGTGAACCGTATTGTTGAGTACGCTGAAGAGACGAAATATCTAAAATACTGGAATCCGCATCGAGAATGTGAGGCAATTGATCAAATTGCTCGAAATGAGAAGTTGGTCGAGGTCGCGAGGCAATACATTGGGACCGAGCCGATCTTGTGGCTGACGCAATTAAAGTGGTCATTTGGGCCGGATTCGGCCGAAGAGCGGAAAAACTTACTGTGCAGTGATAACGAGCCGATTCTGTATGACGAAGGTGCCTTTCACTACGATGCCTTAGATTTTAAGTCTCTGACCATCTTTATCTATCTCACCGATGTCGATCCGTCTTGTGGCCCGCACGTCCTCATCGAAAACACACATAGAAACAAGAGCTTTGGCGAAATTTTCGAGATTATTCTGAGTGATGAGGATGTGCAGGAGAAATTCGGTGCGGATCGTATGAAGATGATTTTAGGTCCTAAGGGAACCATGTTATTTGAGGAAACGAGCTCTTTTCATAAAGCGAGTCGATGCCAAACCAAGCGTCTGATGTTGTCCATTGATTATGTCCTCCAACGCCAACCACCACCGGAGCGTCCTGTTTTGGCTGGATGACTCTTGAGGCTGCAAGGGATCTACCCCTGTGCGACACCTGGCTATAAATTCATGAAGTGCTAGGTGAGAAAGCCATTCTAGTCGTACGGTACTCGCTTACCGATACACAACAGAGACGCGCCTGAGAAACTCTTCGAGTTGCACGATTTGTCGTTCGATTATCGAGCCGTCCTGTTGTTTGGCCGCCTGTTCCATCGTGGCTCCAATCTCGGTAATTCGATCGAATCCGTAGCCGCCTCCATCACCTTTCAAGCGATGGCCTAGATTCTGGACGGTTCCGAAGTCTCGTCGAGTCAGCGCGTCTCGAAGTGTATGGAGATCGTTCTCTCGGTTACTTAAGAAGATAGGCACAATCTCCTCAAGGTCACGGCTAATCTCCACAATAATTGCGTCTGGGAATTCGGAGTGTGAAGGGTGGGTCACGAGATGATGTGCTCCATGTGTGCCTGGAGAATCTCCAGTAAGGTGGATTTCTTCACGGGTTTTGTAAGGTGGGTGTTGCAACCAGCTTCAAAGATACGAGCTTCTTCTTCTTTCAGGGCCAACGCGGTGAGAGCAATAATTGGTGTGGGTGCTAAATCGTGCTCTCGCTCCCATGCTCGCATCGCTTTTGTGGCAGCATACCCGTCCATGACCGGCATCTGTATGTCCATCAGGATCACGTCATAATGCGCGGTTTTGAATTTCTCCAGTGCGATAGCCCCGTGCTCCGCAATCTCCAGGCTATAGCCTGGTTGTTTCAAGTAGGACCGGACCAGCAGTTGATTATCCGGAGAATCTTCGACTAATAGAACCCGCAAGGCTCGCGTTGGGGCTGTTGAAGTTGGCTCGATGGCCTCCGTAGGCTTCGGAGATGTTCCTTTTGTCCGGCCAAGCGCAATCCCGATTGATTGCAGAAGATCACTCCGGCGAATCGGTTTAATCAAGTAGCCACCAAGGCCGAGGTCATAGGTCCGAGCAATGTCGTCGGCCCAATGATTCGACGTCAGCATGATCACCGTCGGGCCTCGCTCATTGGAGAATGATTTTGCCTGCTCGGCGACTTGAAAGCCGCTCATCTCCGGCATGCGAGAGTCGAGGAGAAGCAGCTGATAATTCTTGTCCTGTTCGGCTGCGCCACGGAGTTTCTCCAATGCCGTCTTGCCGTCACTCGCTTCCGTCACTTCGGCTCCCCATGCGCTTAAAGTTTCCTGCAATATGAGGAGGTTGGTCGGATGATCGTCTACGGCGAGGACGCGAACTCCGGTTAGATCGATCGGAGGTGTGGATGTCTGGTGCATAGATGTCGTTTGAACTTGAAAGGGGAGTGAGCAATGAAACGTACTGCCGCTTCCCACGATACTTTCCACCCAGATTGTGCCGTTCATTCGCTCGACAAGCTGTTTGGTAATCGCGAGGCCGAGCCCCGTCCCTCCATACTGTCGTGTTGTTGAGACATGCGCCTGAGTGAAACTGTCGAAGATCAATCCCAGTTTATCCGAAGGAATCCCAATCCCGGTATCGCTGACGGAAAACCGAATTGCGCCGGCTGCATGGTGGTTGGGATCGAGAGTGACGGACACTTCTACTGCCCCGGTTTCGGTGAATTTGAGAGCATTGCCGATCAGATTGATCAAGATTTGTGTCAATCGTGTCGGATCACCGATCAAGCGGCATGGCACATCTGGGTTCACATGCGAGGTGAGTTCCAGACTCTTCTCATTGGCCCGCATAGCCAATATGTCGATGGCTTTATCGACAATCTCGCTTAAATCAAACTCAATGGCTTCCAATTCCATGTGGCCGGCCTCAACCTTGGAAAGATCCAGAATATCGTTAATCAGATTCAGGAGTGTGCCACCAGCGCGGCGGAATATCCTGAGATACTTGCGCTGATCCGGTGTCAGAGGAGTTTCCCAGAGGAGGTCAGCCATGCCGATGATAGCATTCATCGGGGTACGAATTTCATGACTCATGTTGGCAAGGAATTCACTCTTGGCTCGGCTCGCGACTTCAGCGGCCTCTTTGGCAACGCGGAGCGCTTGCTCCACTTCACGTCGATCGGATGCCTCAAGCGCAAGGGTTGCCATCGCCGCTAATAGCCCGACTACATGCGCTTCCTGCCGGGTCCACTGGCGAGGTGCTCCAATAGACTCGGCGCAGAGCGCACCGACGAGCTTTCCCTTCTGTCTAATGGGAGCGCTGAGTATGGCTTGAATATCGAACTGAGAGAAATAGGTGCCTGTAAGTTCTTGAGTCCGTGGATCGCACAAAGCGTGAGAAACCGCAACGGCATGACGTTCTCGAGAGAGCGATCGAATATAGTGTCGACAGTCGGCTGATGGGAGCGCTAAATTCGATCTGGAGCGTCTTCGACAGGTTTCGTATAAGTCGACCAGTGTGATCTCATCGCGTTCCTTAGACAACAGCCAGGCGCTAGAACGTTCGACTCGAAGCAGGGCACAAGAAGCCTTCGAAATAGCTCGAAATGCACGAGAAAGATCCCCACTATTGAGAGCCTCACTTTGCCCCAGTTTATGGAGCGTCTCCTGATATTGCTCTAGGAACGCGGTTGCAGCTGGATCAACCGATAGAGGACCATGAGGCGAGCGTTGTTGCCTCCGTGAAATCACCTTCTGTCTGGTGCCCGTGATAGAACGTTGAGAGGATTGGGTTGGAGCCGCAACTCGTCCTGGAGATTCTCCACGAGGATGACGTGACATGGGCGTGTGAGCGACCAGTGATATCGTGTGGCAGTGTCTAGTCGTTGTGCGTGTCCTGGACCAACGAGAGAATGCTAGCCGATTTCGTTCGATTGCGTCCCTCTTGTTTGGCTTGATATAAAGCCTGATCAGCTGCCTTAATGAGATCGGTAGGAGATGAGTGTCGGCTGGGAACAACGCAGGCATATCCGACGCTGATCGTCACGAGTTCTCCGTCCGAGTTTTTAATGCCCAAGGATTCCACTCGTCGACGCAGACTTTCGGCCACTTGCGCTGCGCCGTCAATTCCGGTGCCAGGGAGTACCGTGACAAATTCGTCTCCGCCGTAGCGGGCGACCAAATCGCCAGGGCGATTCACAGAACTGGAAATAGCCGCAGACACTTGCTTCAGGCATTCATCGCCGGCTGTATGGCCCTTCGTGTCGTTATAGGTCTTAAATCGGTCAATGTCGAATATGATCAGGGACAACGGAGTCGATTCGCGAACGGCTCTCCGCCATTCTTGATCCAGAAAATCATCGAACTGACGTCTGTTGGTAATACCGGTCAGTCCGTCTAAACAGGAGAGACGAAGCAGCATCTGATTGGCTTCTTGGAGTTGCCGCATGACCTCCAAGAGCTCTTGCTCACGCGCGCGGCGACGGTCGACCTCGTGAACGAGTCGGAGCACCGAGCGCACGCGAGTCAGCAGTTCGATCTTGTTGACCGGTTTCGCCACGTAATCCATGGCGCCTGCGGCAAATGCCAACTGAAGATCGACCGGGTCCGTCTTGACCGTCACCATGATGATGGGCGTGTCACGGAAGCGATCGACGGCTTTGATTTGGCGGCAGGCCTCAATCCCGCTCATCTGCGGCATCAGAATATCCATGAGAATGAGATCGACCCGCGCGACCCCATGTTTGCCCCCATCGAGCCCCAGGTACTTAAATGCAGCGGCAGCAGAATCCGCCGAATGAATGTTTTCGTATCCGGCGGTGGATAGGATAGCCTGCAGAAGAAGGCGATCATCCACAGAGTCGTCAACAATCAAAATGCTCATACATGCACACGGTTTGAAAAGGAGGGTGACTGATGGAATCGTAGCAGCTAGTCCTGATAAACGCCAGGATAAAGCTTTTTGAGGCAGGGTTGGCAGAGCCCATGGCTGAACTCTGCGTCAGAATGTTCACCAATATATTCTTCGATTTGTTGCCAAAACCCGCCGTCATTGCGGATTTTCTTGCACGAGGCGCAGATCGGGATCAGGCCTCGCAATACCTTCACTTCCCTGAGCGCCTGCTGCAGTTCTTCATTGCTGCGCCGCAACTCTGCTTCCCGCTCCTTCCGACAGTCCATCTCGTTTTTCAAGGTCAAGGCCGAGGTCACCCGCGCGAGGAGTTCCACGCTCTTGACAGGTTTATTGATGTAATCCATCGCGCCGGCTGAGAAAGCGTCCTTCAGATTGTCGAGATCGTTCTTGGCGGTCACCATGATGACCGGGATGTCCTGAAGATGCACCTGTTGTTTGATTCGCCGACAGGCCGCGACGCCATCGAGATCAGGCATCAACACATCCATTAAAATCAAATCGACCTCGACCGAGGAGCGCGCTCCGTCGAGGTTCAACAGTGCAAAAGCTGCCTGGGCTGAATCCGCCGCCACAATCTGGTCGTGACCGGCCTTGGTCAGGATCGACCGGAGAAGAAGATGTTGGTCTGGAGAGTCATCGACAATGAGGATCGCCATAGTTATTCTTAACGGCTCAACGCGAAGAAAACTGAAGATTCCACCCGGTGGAATCCAGTATAGCAAACATATTTTGGGATGAATTAGGAGAGTTTGCCCTTGACCAGATCGCTGACTTGCTTGCCGTCGATAGGCTGCCCCGCAACGCGCGCCATAACAGCCTTCATGATCTGTCCCATATCCTTCATGGACGACGACCCGGTTTCGCTGATGATGGATTCGACGAGGGATTCAAGCTCTTGATGGGTCGGCGGCTTGGGAAGGTAGGATTCTATAATCTCGATTTCCTTACGTTCTTTCGCGGCTAGTTCCAGACGCTGCGCTTTCTCAAACTGCTCGACGGACTCTCGACGTTGTTTCACGAGGGTCGTCATCACCCGACTCATTTCAGCATCATCGAGGTCACGCTTCAGTTCGACCTCCTTGTTCAAGACCGCAGCTTTGATCATCCGGATCACGTCCATGCGAAGTTGATCGCGTGATTTCATGGCGAGCTTCAGGTCTTCGGTCAGGCGATTGCTTAGTGACATGAGAGGCCTCATGAGTTATAAGACTGTGGAGTGCGAGCATACCCTCCTGGTCTCATTGAGTCAACGATCCGGGCTCAGAATGGTATTCAGGCGTAGGGATGGTATGATGCAAGCTACACGATCAATCCATCTCGACCGAGGAGGATGCAGATGTTCAGCATAACGATGTGGAAAATAGGATGCAGACATAGATGGATCCTTCCTGGAATAGGGCTGGTGCTGGTGAGTATTGGTGGGTGTGCTGCTGAAGCGCCTAAGCCAGCGTCGACGATGACGCAGGAACAGGTCCGTGATCACGCCGAGAAGGCGTTCGACAAGCTGAAGCAAGAAGAGAAGAATCGTACGGTCGGTTCTGGGGTAGGTCCCTACTGATTGATGTTAACAGGCCTTGGGGAGAGCTGTTGCAAAGGTTTCAACAACAGCTCTTTCCGACAAGTCGATAGTGCGTATATTGTTCCGGGAGAAGGGGTTCATAAAAGTTTCTGAGCTGTGCTGCTGACATGAATAAGCCCAGTACACCGTTTAGCTCCAATAGCTCAACTGATGACATTGACCAGGCTTGAAATGACGACGGCATTTGCTAGGTTTTTTTGGCTGTACTAGGTCGAAGACATAGTCGTTGAGTCCGAGCCCAACTCTCGTCCGGACACACCTCCCTCAAAATCACGGTGTTCCCAAAGTAATCGCCGAGTGCCCCACCCAGGCAAAGTGAGAGATTGCCCCACGCAATGTCGTTCGGTAGGCATTGACCCCTATGAGGGGGTCTCAGTACGATGAATACGATGGTTGATCGTCTGCCAGATAAATCGGCAAAAGGATGGGTAGTTTCTTGTGTCGTATGCCTGGTTTTATGCCAGAGCCAGGCAGGAACGGCCAAGGATCTTCTGCCTCTCAAAGAGCAAGAGTCTACGGAGATCGGCTCAACCCCGAGCCCATCATTCGACGTTCAGGAAAAAGGGATTCCACAATCCTTGTTTACCTGGATTAAGATGGCCAAGGGCTTTGAAGTAGAATGGGATACCTTTGGACGGAAAGGATGGTACACCCAGGACCCACGGCTAAAACCGATCGAGCCGAGTTCGATATTCACGCCGGAGGTTCCAGCGATCTACATCATTTTTGAAGTGGCTCCATTGGAAGATCCAGCGCAATTTGCAGTGCAATGGTACCTTGAGCAGTCGAGCGGCCAGCTGAACGAGAACTCATTGGGCAAGGATGTGTTGGAAGTACCAGGACATGAACGATATGGGTATCTTGAGCTGAAAAGGTCAGGCGAGAGATGGGCGGTGGGAAATTACCTCGCAAAGATCTATATCACGCCGCTGGGGCAACAGCCGTTTCATGCTGTGAATCAGGTCGGTACGATGCGTTTTACAGTCATTGACGTTTCGTCGGGTATGTCTGACGGAAATAACCTAACTAGGTAGGTGCAAAAAGAAAGGGGCCGTATGGGGATGCGTGTCAGAATTACCGAACCGGAAAAGCTGACGTTGCTTTACGAACGGTTTCGAGATGTGTGTTTAGTGGAAAAAGAGGTCTGGAAGGAAATCTTTTTGCCACGAGAAAGTATCGGGGGGCCGGTAAGAACGAACATCCAGGACCTCTACGAGGTCGAGATCGACGATCCTGACATTGAACAGGCTATCGAGGCCAACATCCCGCGGGGCAATGTGATCTTGGGCGCGGCCATTGATGAGTACCGCGCCCACATCTCGTTTTTTAAGAAACGGGATTAAAGTCGCTCTAACGCCGCGACCCGTACTTCAATCGGTGGATGGGTAGAGAACAAACTCATGAACCCACCGGTCTTGCCGGAAATTTTCATCGTTGCGAGTGCGTCCTGCCCGGAGTATTCGAATTGAGCGCGATTCACCCATCGGTCAATGGCTCGGAGTGCGCCGATCATGGAATCCTTGCCGTAAACCTTGGCGGCAAACGCGTCGGCTCCAAATTCTCGACGACGTGAAAACCAGCTGATAACAATGGAGGCCAAGATACTGACAATGATCTGAAGCACAAGAGACAGACCAAAGCCTAAGGCTGCCTGGTCCCGCTCCGCGAAGAAACGACGTACCCACATCGCGATGTAATAGACAAACGTGTTCATTAGCCCGGCTAAGACGGTCGTCGCAAACATGTCGCCGTTATAGACGTGACCCATTTCATGAGCGAGAACAGCCTTGACCTCATCTTCTTTGAGATTCTGGAGCAATCCAGTTGATACGGCCACCATCGAATTGTTCTTGCTGGGTCCGGTCGCGAAGGCATTGGGATCCGGAGAGTCGTAGATCCACACCTCAGGCATCGTGATATGCAGACGTTGAGCGATTTCCTGCACGGAACCATAAATGACTTGTTCAGCCTGGGAACGAGGTTGGGTAATCTGCTGACAGTTGAGCATCGCCCGCGCCATTTGCTTCGAAAATGCCAAACTGATGAATGCTCCACCGAACCCAAACATGGCAGCCCATACCAACGATGTGAGATCGACGGAACCGCGGACATCGATTCCGAACATCGGTAAGATCACATTGATGACGATAGGGACGGTGATCGAGAGCGTCACCATGATGAGAATATTTGCGATCAGTAGTAGGCCTATGCCTTTGAACCACTTCATTGTGAGCCTCCTTGAAGACAAACATTCGCCTCATCTGAGGCGAGTTGTTTAATTGCCACAATTATACACAAATTCGCTGCTTGCGATACACAGTCAACCACATGAGGCATCGATATATGAATAAGATCGCATACTATAAAGTCAAGATGTGTGAAGTCTTTGAAAGTATGTGGATAACATTGACCGTCTCTTGGCGTTCCTGATAGAAAACACGGTGGAGAAGTCGGTAAACAGCCCTTCTGCTTCCGAGGGTTACAATCGATCTGACTCATCTCATCTTCTACTGTGAGTGATTGTGGCCTCTGGCAATGGTCTAGCCTAAAGAGCAGGATGGCTTAGTGGAACTGAAATAAATGGATCCTTCATCAGCCACCACCTCATCCAAACACGAACTGTTGCAGGACCTGCTCAAAAAAGTCTCGCGTCTCTTTTATACGACCTTAGCAGTTGTTCCAGCCGATGTGCGCGATCAGGTAGGGCTTGCCTATCTGTTCGCTCGAGCTGCCGACACGATCGCCGATACGGAACTGATCGATCGACCACGACGCGTAGGTTTTCTCATCCGTCTTAGAACACAGTTTTTGGATGGGCACGTTGACTGGGATCAAATCCGTGCGATTCAACAGGCCGTAGGGCCGGTTCAACAAGATTCAGCCGAACGCACCCTACTTGAGCGGTTGGACGAGTGCGTTCAACTTTTTCTCGCTTGTTCACCGGAGGACAGGCGTCGGATTCAGCGAGTACTGACGACCTTGACCCAGGGAATGGAAATGGATTTGAGTACATTCCCTGGAGCTTCTCCGGCACATCTTACTGCGCTCAAGACTCTCGACGACTTGGATCGCTATACATACCACGTGGCAGGGTGTGTCGGAGAATTCTGGACCGACCTGATGTGCGCCCATCGTAAGGCCTTAGCAAGTTGGGATGTCCAACGGATGTCGGAGATCGGCGTACGCTTCGGCAAAGGGCTCCAATTGACGAACATTGTTAAGGACATCGCCCACGATTTACAGCATGGGCGTTGTTATGTTCCTGAAATGTTGCTTGATGAGGTGGGGTTACAGCCGCGCGATCTGTTAGAGGAGCGCAACCTTCCTCGCTTCAGACCTGTGCTCAGCAAACTCGTTCGCCTGGCGGTCGAGCACCTTGATCAGGGCTGGCTCTATACAATGGCAATTCCTCGCCACGAAACCCGGCTGCGATTGGCTTGCATGTGGCCGATCCTCTCAGCCGGGGAATCTCTCAAACTGGTCATGAATTCTCCCGATCTGTTGAATCCTACGGTGAAAGTCAAAATTCCGCGCAGTAAGGTCTATCAGATCGTGGCTATCACGACCGGCACCGTCGCCTGCGGATATGCTGGGACTGCCTACTGGGGGCACTTGCGAAAACAAATCGTGTGACCTTCGCTGCGCGAATACCAGAAGTCGTCAACCTATCCGGTTTTCTTCGGCGGCTCCAACAGCTTGTCGCCCTTCTTGAAGACAGCATAGATTGCTTGTGATGGACACGCATCCAGACAGAGCCGACAGCTTTCCAGACAGCGCGACGAATCAAACTTATAGGGAGGTGTCGAAAGCCATGCACTGGTCGGGCAAATAGGCACGCACACAGCTTGGTGAGTGCAGCGGTCAGGATGGCGGACCAGGTGATCGCGAATGACTAACATGGGTTTCACTCCTTCAAAGAGGCCTTGCGAAAAGATCTCAAACATGTTTTTTTGTGGGAGACTACTCACCGCCACTCCTTCACGAGTTCTTTAAGCCGATCTTTGAGCTCGGGGATCTGTTCCAGGTTATTGTGAATCGCACCGAGAATCTTTTCGAGTCGCGCACTCCGCAGGGCCGCTCTATCCTTCTGCGCCAATCGGTCGTATTCCTCGTAAGCCGTTCGGTGTGCAGATTCAAGCTGGGCACGAGCGTCTACGAGAGCCTGTCCGATGGCCCAGGGCTCAGGAGCAAGCGGAGGAACGATCGTAAAAGACGCGTCGGTGAACACGATCACCATGGCGCCCGGTTTCCCCGTGAGTGGAAGGACGGCACGGATCGTCTTGCCTTGGCAGGCTTGCCAGCTCAATAACAGGCCGGGAAACTGTTGGGCGAAGGCCACCTTTTCCATGTTGGCCTTCCATTTGTCTTCGGTTGGCATGGATGTGTCGTAGGGAGGGAGTCTTACGGTTTTCTGAGTGGCGCCAATTGTTCCGGAACTGGATGCTCGGGCATGAGCAAGCGGGTGACGATCTTCCCCTGCACAACATGCTCTTCCATGATCTCTGTGACATCCGCTTCGGTGCCGACCCAGTACCATACTCCCTCAGGATAGATCACCACGCTGGGACCAAGGTCACAATGGTCGAGACAGCCGGCTTTGTTGGCGCGAACAACACCCTTTAGGTTCAGTCGCTTGGATTCACTCTTGAAATGCGCGTGAAGTTTTTCTGATCCAAGATTTGCGCAGCAACCGCGTGGGTCGTCCTTGGGACGCTGGTTGGTGCAGATAAAAATGTGTCGTTGAAAGGCTGGCATCAGGCTATCCGTCTAGACCGGCACGGTAAACGTATTGAGCTGTTCCAGCAGTCGCGCGACGTCGAGGCTCTCTAAGAATGGGGATTGCCGCTGCGGCGCCTTCAAGATAGTCAGGATTTCTTGTAGCCGCCATGACGCACGTCGAAACTCGTCAGCGTGTGAAAGTTCAGAGCTCTGGCCCACCCGAAGTTTGTCGAATTCAGCGTGGATGTCGCGAAAGTCTCTGTGCAAGTTCTTATGCATGGAGCAGGAACCACAATACCATTTCGGATTCTGGTCGGACAGCGGTGACAGACGATCGTAGGGACGGCCAAAGAAATCCTTTCCCAGCGACAATTTTGAGAAGGGGCCACTGGAGGATCCGCACGCCTGACAGGTTTCTTCCCGAGAGTCCATACCCACCTCCGTGAAGAACATCCGACGCTGCATCTTACAACAGGAATTTCTAGACTGTCCACGGGTCGGACGGAAGCTGGAAGGAGTATAGCGTGGTCTCAAGGTATAATGGATTAGGCAGCTGACAAGATGTGAAGGTAAGAGGGAGGGGCGTCTCAATGATTATCGGCATACCAAAAGAAATCAAAGATCATGAATATCGCGTCAGTCTCACGCCGGAGGCTACGGCGACGTTGTGTCAAAGTGGAGACGAGGTGTGGGTGGAATCCTCCGCGGGCGAAGGCAGTGGTTTCAGCGATGACGATTATCGCAAAGCCGGGGCCACGATCGCGCGCTCCAAGAATGACATCTTTGCCAGAGCCGAGATGATCGTGAAAGTGAAGGAACCATTGCTTGGAGAATGCCCGCTTTTCCGACCCGGACAAGTCTTGTTTACCTATTTGCATCTCGCCGCGTTGCCTGATGTGACTAAAGCGCTATTGAGTAGCAGGGTGACGGCCATCGCCTACGAGACGACCGAAGCGAGAGACGGCAGTCTTCCGATGCTCAAACCGATGAGCGAAATAGCTGGACGAATGTCGGTGCAGATCGGTGCGCAGTATCTGGAAAAGGTTCACGGTGGATGTGGTGTGTTGTTGGGAGGGGTGCCAGGGGTCGAACCGGGCCACGTCGTGGTCCTCGGCGCTGGCGTAGTAGGCGCATCGGCCATTCGTATGGCTGTGGGTTTGGGAGCGCGGGTGACTGTTCTCGATCTGGACGTTGAACGGCTGCGCGTTCTTGACGATCAATATCAGGGGCGCATCATCACCCGAGCCGTCAGTTCTTCCGCCATTGAAGAGACTGTGTCCTCGGCCGATCTTCTCATTGGAGCCGTATTGGTGCCAGGAATGAAGGCGCCGAAGCTTGTGCCGCGGTCGGTGGTATCACGGATGAAGCCTGGTTCGGTAATCGTGGATGTCTCTGTGGATCAGGGCGGCTGTGTAGAAACGACTCGGCCGACAACTCATTCCAATCCCGTGTATGTGGTCGATGGGGTCCTTCATTATGGTGTGGCCAATATGCCTGGTATTGTTCCTCGCACGTCTACCTACGCCCTCACCAATGCGACCGTGCCGTATCTGCTCCGACTTGCATCGGATGGCGTCGATCGAGCGGTTCAATCGGACCCAGGTTTGGCAAAAGGGGTCAATCTGAAAGATGGGAACGTAACGTGTCGTGGAGTAGCGGACGCTCATGGGTTGCCTTTTGCCCCTCTGTTGTAAGACAATCAGCCCTTCTGTTTCGACTTGGTCTTGTCGGGGCGTAGCGCAGCCCGGTAGCGCACTGCGTTCGGGACGCAGGGGTCGGAGGTTCAAATCCTCTCGCCCCGACCAAACCAAGCTTGCTTGTACCGCCAGCGTATTGCCAACAGTCGCGTTGTAGTCGTCAATTCAAACATCACCAGAGTACTCATTTCTTTAAATTGTTTCTGCTGCGCAGCACGACGAGAAGTAGTCTGGCTGCATTCGGTTGTCTCTCGGTAGATGCAGGGGCAATCCTTAATGTGATGATAGGAATAATCACGCTCGGAAAGTGTAAAACACGTGACGCATCTGGAGAGGTATGAGAATATCCGCTGTGCAAAGCGGTGAGCGGGTGTTGCGCTCCCATGAATGTGGTAGAGCCGAATGACGCAATCGGCCGATGAGCAACCGGTACGGGCGCATGTCGTTGTGCATGGTCATGTGCAGGGCGTAGGGTTTCGTGCGTTTGCGGCACGGATAGCATCGAGTCTTGATCTGTTGGGTGGCGTTTGCAATCTCAACGACGGCCGGGTGGAACTGGAAGTCGAGGGCAACAAAACAGCTATTGAAGCCTTTGTGCGGCAATTGAGAATCGGTCCTCCAACTGGACGAGTCACAGAGATCGAGACAGCGTGGAGTCGGGCAGACGGACGATATACAACCTTCAGCGTTTGGTATTAGGGAATAATAAGCCATGAGTGGGCAGCATGACGAAGGGTCTGATGTGAGTGAGGCTCGAAGGCAGACCGTCGACGACATGGGTGCCTCAGAGCCCACCGACGCTTCGGATCAGGGAGAGCGCCGGGCAAGCCGATCAGAAGGACTTGATACGCTGAAAAGTTACCTTCGCGAGGTGCGTCGGTCAACTTTGCTGACGTTCAAACAAGAGCAACAGCTTGGGAAACGAGTGATGGCGGGGGATGAGCAAGCCCGTCAGCAGATGATCGAATCCAATCTACGCCTCGTGATCAGCATCGGAAAGCGGTACATGCATCGAGGGTTTCCGTTTTCCGACATCGTGGAAGAAGGAAACTTGGGTCTGATCAAAGCCGTCGAAAAATTCAATTACAAACGGGGGTTTCGGTTCAGCACCTATGCCTCCTGGTGGATTAGACAGTACATTGAACGAGCGATCATCAATCAGGGGAAGCTGGTGCGCCTACCGGTGCATGTGGTAGAGCGTCTCAATCGGTATTTGAATCGTGTTGAACAGTTGGTTCAAGAGCTCGGGCGGGAGCCGAGAGCAATGGAAGTCGCCGTCAAGATGAAAACCTCTGAAGACGAAGTCTTGGACCTGAAGCAGTTGGTGCGCACCACCTGTTCGCTTGACAGTCCCCTCAACGACCGCACTGATACGTTTCTTCGCGATGTGATCGAAGATCCAACCGGACTCTCCCCGGATGAGACGGCTGATGGCGTGCGAAGACGGGCGAAACTCATGAAGTGGGTGAGGGAGTTGCCTGAGAAGGAGCAAACTGTTATTGTGTCACGGTTCGGGCTCGATGGAGACGAAGCCAAGACGTTGGAAGAGATCGGCCGTACCATGGGATTGACCCGTGAACGGGTTCGGCAGATCGAGATGGCGGCGTTAGTTCGGCTTCGGAATACCATCGAGCGAAAAACGATGACACAGGCAGATCTGCTCTGACTCTCGTGACGGCAGTTAACTATCAAGCGCTCATTCGAGAAGTGCCAGACTTTCCGAAGCCTGGCATTCTGTTTTATGACATCACCACGTTGTTGAAGGATCCTACCGCCGTTCGGAGTCTCGCCGACCAATTGACGACTCAGTATCAAAATCGAGGAATCACGAAGGTCGTCGGGATTGAGTCCCGTGGGTTTATTTTTGGCGGGATCCTTGCGGCGCGCCTAGGGGCTGGATTTGTTCCGGTTCGCAAGCCTGGAAAACTTCCGGCCGATTGTTATGAAGTCCAATACAGCCTCGAATACGGTCACAACAGTCTCGCTGTCCATCGTGATGCCATCGAGATTGGAGAGCGCGTCCTGATCGTCGACGATCTCCTTGCTACCGGAGGAACAGCTGAAGCGACGGTCAACCTCGTCCGTCAACTGGGCGGCACGATCGTTGGACTTGACTTTTTAGTTGAGCTGAAAAGTTTAAACGGACGTGAAAAGCTTGCCGGGCATGACGTTCATTCGACGATCACGTATCCTTAAGCGCTTCCGCCGGTCTCCCATTCGGCTCTTGTTCTCAGTGAAGAGGGCGTGCTATAGAAGCCGGACTTTTTGACCCGGCCAACACCATCTATTTTCGGAGTGGACATTTTATGGCGACGAAAACACAGAGCAAGAAAAAAGCTGAAGCGAAATCGAAGTCGGCAGCGCCTACCACGAAAAAACCGCAGCCAATCACCGTCAGCGCGGCGACGGTCGTGAAGACGGCCCCCGAAGTCGAGATTGATGCTCCTGTGCGTTCAAAGGAAACTCCTAAAGAGCGGGAGGCGCGCGAACGGCGGCAAGAATTGCTCCATAAGATGTTGCTCGGTAAACGCCAGGAGATCATTAAGGAGATCGAAGAGAGTCTTGGGCAATCCCTAACCGAAGATCAGCAGCGCCGTTTGGAATCAGCGCGTGACGTTGGCGATCAGGCCTTGATGGACCTGGAGCGTGAGCTGGGGATTTCCTTGATGGAAATGCGTAACCGTCGGCGACAGTCGATCGATGAAGCGCTGATGCGTTTGCACGAAGGCACTTATGGAGTTTGTGCTGAGTGCGGAATCGAAATCAGTGAAAAGCGCCTTCAAGCCGTTCCCTTCGCCAAACTTTGCGTGGAGTGCCAATCTCGCGCTGAGTTATTGGAGAAAATCGAACGAGAAGAAGATCGCGACTAGCGCGAAAGGCCTTTCACCTCACAGTATTCTGCTTCGAATCCTTTCCTGCATGGATGGGCGAATCTCCGAGCGAGCGGTCGTTCTGGCCAGTGGAGGCCTGGATTCCACTGTTGCAGCGGCTGTTGCGCGGCGGGATGGGCACACGCTCACTCTGTTGACGATCGATTACCAACAACGCCACGCGGTAGAGATTCAACGTGCCGAGCAAGTCGCGGAAGTGCTGGGCGCTGAACGACATGTCGTAGTACGCGTTGATCTGCGGGCCATCGGCGGATCGGCGCTCACCGATACGTTGCCGGTGCCGAAAGATCGGAGTGGATCCGAGCGGCGCCAAAATATTCCTCTCACCTATGTGCCAGGTCGAAATTTGATTTTTCTGTCGCTGGCTGCAGCACAGGCAGAAGTGGTGGATGCTTCGGTCATTTATTTCGGAGCGAATGTGGTCGACTATTCCGGATATCCTGACTGCCGCCCGGAGTTCATAGAAGCGGTCGAGTCGGTGCTTCGGCTCGGAACGAAAGCAGGTATGACAGGCAAACAGATTACGATACGGACACCGTTACTGCACTTGACCAAGGCGGACATCATTCGGCTGGGTCTGACTCTGAACGCCCCCTTCCATCTGACGCATAGTTGTTATGATCCGATTGGGACAGTCGCCTGTGGCCACTGTGACAGTTGCCTCATTCGGAGACAAGGGTTTACAGAGGCGGGAGTTGTAGATCCAATCCAGTATGCGGTATGGTGAGAGCCACCATCTCTTTTACTACACGGTTACGCTCTATGAAGTCATCACAACTCCTGCGGGTGAGCCTCCTTGTCATGCTGCTTGGTGCGACGCAGGCATGCAGCCAGAACGGGGTTGAACCAAAGGCGACCGGGACGGTAGCTTCTGCTCCAGTCGAGGTCCGTGACGGCGAGCAGAAATTCAATACGAACTGTTCCACGTGTCACGGCATCGGTGGAATCGGAACCACTCAAGGCCCACCGTTGGTTCACAAAGTCTATGAGCCGAATCATCATGGCGATGCGGCGTTCCAGCGAGCCGCTGCCAATGGGGTGAAAGCCCATCATTGGCAGTTCGGGGACATGCCAAAGATCGATGCCGTCACGCCTGAGGACGTGAATCAGATCGTGACATACGTACGCTGGCTTCAGAAACAAGCCGGAATTTTTTAGTCCTACCAAATTTCCGCGACTCGGAGAAGATGTTGGCTTCTCCGAGCCGGACACTCATCGTTGTTTAGGATTCCATTGTTTCGCCCGTTCTTCCGCGTCAGCAATCTGAGGGGCAGTCATGCGTGTTGCCACCGCATTCCGAGCCTCGGCGGCACGAGTCTCACCGTAGGCCGCGGAGAGGTTGTACCACATGTGTGCCTCAACGAGGCTCTGTGGTACACCACGCCCACGCTCATACATCATGCCGAGCTTCGCAAAAGCCAACGCATTTCGTTGTTCTGCGGCCTTTTGAAACCAAAACAAAGCCATGTGATCGCTGTAGGGCGCGCCCTGTCCCAGAGAATACAGCGTACCAAGGTTGACTTGGGCATCCGCATGGCCCTGATCAGCCGCTTTTTTGAACCAATCCTTTGCTTCAAGGTGGTTTTGGGGTAGCCCTCGCCCTTCGCTATAAAGCACGCCTATTCGATTTTGAGCATCGGGATTGCCGGCCTCTGCGCGTTTGAGTATCTCGCTGACCTCTTGCCCGCCAATGAGCGGTTGAGACGTGGGAGCAGGGGGTGGGACCGTACAGCCTGAAGTGAGCGGCAGCACCACAAGCAGTCCTACGAGGATACCAAGCATGTAGGGCAGCTGCCGCTGAACCATTTTTCTAGAGAATAATGAAGTTGATACCTGCTGGCCTGTCATCCTACTCAGTCTAAGGGCGGGAGTTCAAGAACGAAGTTTGGATAACGGGCCGGTGATCTGTGAAGCCTCCGTCGATGTCCAGATATGCACAGGGGCTGATTGCCAGGAGACGCGCCACGGAGGATCTTCGGCGCAGCATGCTGTTCAGGTTGGAAGGAATCAGGGGGCCTCGTTCTCGTGCGATGAATCTCCGTCTTTCGGCCTCCAATTTCTTGCAAGAAATTGAGCGTGTGCGATTTGGGTTGGCGTCATATCACGAGCAAGACGATCTCGCCATTTCGCGCCGTCTTCATGCCCATTGGCTGCAGCTAAGTTATACCACTGGTAGGCTTGAACCACGTCCTTCGGAACGCCTCGAGCTTTTTCATAATACGTTGCGATCAGAAACATGGCCGCCCCATGGCGATGGTCTGCGGCAAGACGGCACCACCGGAGCGCTTCTTGATAGTCTTGAGGTAGGCCTCGACCCATGTCCGATAGGGCGCAGAGTCTGTAGAACGCGCCTGCGTGCCGCTGCATCGCAGCCATACGATACCAACGGACGGCTTCTCGATGGTCCCGTGGCCTTGCTTTTTCGTACTGCAGGCCAAGATGGTACTGCTCTTCGGCGCTCCCTTGCTCCGCTACCGATCGTAGTTCATCGATTCTCGTCACAGTGTCTCGTGTATCTACATAGGGAGAAGTTGGCGGATCAATGCATCCTGACAGACTACACAAAACTGTCACAGTCACACCGACGAGCGCTCGCCAACAGGCCTTCATGATGCCTTCTCCTTTACATTGATCCAGCCGACAGGGCTATCATAGCTTGTTGCTCATGAGCCACGATCATCGGCAGTCTAGCACAGATCGTGTAGGGGGTCGCCACCCAGGAAACACTGGGGACACACCCGTTTCATCTCATGAGCCTGTTGCTTTTATCAGGAAGAACCGATATCAGTTGCCTCTTGCACGGAGGAGAAATTCTGTTGTTTCTCACTTCCCAGGGCCGCCTTGGAAAGGTCCTCCTCGCCGGGGGCATGGGTATAGTGTGTGCCTTCTCAGCCATCGCTCAACAAGAATTTTCGTCATCGTCGGTTGAGCGAGGCGTACTGTTAGTTGCCAGCCCCTCTCTGGGTGATCCAAATTTTGCACAAACAGTCCTGCTCATTCTCGAACATGGAAAGGGCGGCACAGTTGGTCTCATTCTCAATCGACCCACAAATGTCCTGCTCTCCGACGTATTACCGGATCTTCCCGTGCTAAAGAGAACGCCCCATCGCTTGTTTACCGGAGGACCGGTCGGGCGAACGCAGATGGCCTTGTTATTCAAGCTGATAGAACCCTATCCCGATGCTCGGCGGATCGTTGATGGGATCTATCTTGGAACGCCCGGAGTCCTGGAACGTATCATCGCCCAACCCAAGCCGTCTGAATACTTCCGTGCATTTGCCGGCTTTGCCGGATGGGCGCCGGGGCAACTCGATTATGAAATGCTCCAAGGATCGTGGGGTGTCTTACCATCGAATACGTTTGATATCTTCGATAAGGACCCAGCCACCCTCTGGCCGGACTCTATCAGCCGTCTTCAAGCCCTCAGGACTATTTCCAATGAGTGATTGCCAATCACATCAGCCCCCGGGTCAGCACCTGGGACTATCGTGAAAGAACCACGACAGTCCGTGCGAGCGGGTAGGATCGTGCAGACAGCCCTCTGGTTGGAACTGAGTGTGGGAATACGTTCTATTGTTGGCGGATTGAGCGCAGCGGGTCGCCCTTGCCGCGCGAATGAGCGCTTTTGCGTCCTGGAAGCCCTGCACGTACCGCTCAAGTATGGATGAGGGGCCATGCCGATACTTATTGACATGATCCCGATGCAGGACAGCGTCCCTCAGCCCTTCCTCCTCGGCACGCCAGGCTTCTAGCTCAGCTTCTGTGCACGCCTTTGCCTTTTGCTGCCGGCACCACACAATGCGGGATGTGACGGAGCTCGTCGTATAGTCCATGGCGTCCTCCTTGGTTGCCAGTTGTGGACTGGCCAAATTGAAACCCGAGCAAAGGAAGTGCCAACCCATCCATCTATCGAACGCCGCCTAGTTGTCACTTCTCATACATTGTATTTTCAATAACTTTCGATTCTGACGGGACCAGTCGATGGATTTTCCTAAACTAGAGAGGCGGTCTTCCGTTCGGACATATCTGGCCGTATCTGTAGGATTCAGAGTGCAGCAGAGGATAAGCTGATTCTTGCCAAATCAAGCGCACCTCTCCCATGATCTGTCCCTGGCCCCCTTGCGTTGACAGTGCCAGGGATCAGCGGTAGCCTGCGTGCATGAATACGTTCAGGACCAACAGGCCCTTGTTCGATCCGTATCGAAGAGTACGGGCCTTAGGCGATGTCTCTTGGATCCGCCGAGATCTGCTGATCTTGCCGCTTGTTATGGCAGTAGTCTGTTTCTCCAACACTGTTATCCACGCCGCGTATGAAACCGGAGCGTTGCCGGAAGTGGCGAGCGATGATCGTTCCGGATCGAGCCATGAGATCCCAGGGCTTTCGTTTCGGGTGTTTGTTGATAGAGGGAGGGAAGATGCGGTTGGTGGGTTTCTTGATCAGACGCAGATCAATGCCACTCTTCGGACAGTGATCGATACATTCTCCTATTTGAATCAGCATCGGCAAGACCATCCACGGTTCGATGAGGCCGTGAGCAAGGGAATGCTCGAGCGCGTCATCATTCAGCCGAGCGTACGCAATCACGAGGGAAAGGCTTTCCCATTTCTGGTCGTGCGGACGGTGGAACCGGGTCGAGTCAGGTTGTTGATCAGCGCCTCATCAATCAAAGAGGGTGGATACATCGGGGCGGCTGACCGGTTTGCGTCGGTGTTGGCGCGAGAGTTCCAATGGGTAGTCAGTAAAGCAGAGACCGCTGTAAAGGCGAAAGCGGTTTCTATCGAACGGGACCTCCGACATGCCAACATTCGAACCGACCGGGACATTCGATTGCTCTCCAGCGAGGAGCGCGTGCGTGTGCTTCAACAACTCTTTGATATGTATCTGCGGACAGTGGACGACCAACGGAGTTTGGAAGGCCAGTCCTACTATGAAGTCGGCAGCAAGGTCTTGGTCCAGCCAAGTCAACATGATTCCACGACGAAGTTTTACGATATTCGCGTTCGAGAAGCCCTGCAGAAAATCGTGAGGGACCCAGTATTTCTGGAACGCACCCCGTTGGCTGTCATCAGCCTTCTGAATGGCGCGATCTGGAATGTGACGTTCGTGAACATTGAGCAACGCGATTGGGCGACGAGGACCAGAGTGTTGCCGGCAGACAAGGCTGTGATGGTCGGGGACTCAGGGCGATTGATTCAGCCTGCGGCGATCCTCATCAATCTTCATCGGACAGCAGCCCCTGACGATTCCTTTTATACCGATACGAGGCAGCTGCCGATGGGCGCGCTCTCCACAGACCAACTGGCGCTCGTCATTGCCAAGGAGATTCAGCAGAACATCGTGGAGAAATCACAGACTGGTCACGTTGCGCAAGATGCCCTCTCGACACCGAAGTAAACAGTGCGAAGGGGCAGAGAACAAGGGCTAATTTCTATTCGCCTCTGCGCGGTCATAATCAAATTCTCATTGGTCGATTGGCCGCAGGGACGAAGCTCCTATGCGGCGGTGAAGGGAAGGAGAAACCATGCGACGTGCCTTCGTTCAATGCGTCCTTACTACGATCCTCGTCATGGGTTGGTCCACGATCGGCCGAACGCACGATGTATCCAGCGCTCCGCCGCCGGTACCGGCCACTTCACGGGAATCCCCAGCTGTCACGCTCTTCCAGAACGTTCGGATTTTCCCCGGTAAAGGAGCGGAACTATCCGCCCCTTCTCACGTGCTGGTTCGCGGCAACCAGATCGAAAAGATTTCAACACAGCCGATTCCGACGGATCGACGCGGGGACACCGTCATTATCGACGGAGGCGGCCGGACGCTGATGCCTGGCCTGATTGATGCCCACACCCACATGATGATGGCCAATGTGCCGCAGATGGTGTTGATGACCAGCGACATCACTTACAGCGCTGTAGTGGCCGCCAAAGGTGCGAATGAGATGTTGCAGCGAGGTTTCACGAGTGGACGCGACGTCGGCGGACCGGTCTTCGGTCTGAAACGCGCGATCGACCAGGGCATCGTACCAGGTCCACGCATTTGGCCGTCGGGCGCCACGATCTCGCAAACCGCCGGCCACGGCGACTTTCGCATGCCTAACGATTTTCCGTCGCGACCAGGCGATCACTCGTTTGCCGAGCGTGTCAATGCCACCGCGATAGCCGACGGTGTGCCCGCCGTGCTGCAGCGCACGCGCGAACAGTTGGCGATGGGTGCCTCGCAGATCAAGGTCATGGCCGGCGGTGGCGTGTCATCCTTTTATGATCCTTTGGACGTCAACCAATACACGCCGGCGGAGATGCGCGCGGCAGTCGAAGCGGCGGCCAACTGGGGCACCTATGTGACTGTCCACGCGTACACACCCAATGCGGTGCGGCAGGCGGTCGAAGCCGGAGTCAAGTGTATCGAGCATGGCCAGCTGCTGGACGAGACCACGATCAAGTGGCTCGCTGAGAAGGACGTCTGGTTGAGCCTGCAGCCGTTCCTCGACGACGAAGACGCGATTCCTTTTCCCGCAGGGTCGGCGAACCGCGCCAAGCAGCTGCAGATGACGCAAGGCACCGAGAACGCGTATCTGTGGGCCAAGAAACACAAAGTGAAGCTCGCCTGGGGAACCGACACGCTGTTCGACGCCAAGCTCGCCTCGCGCCAAGGCGCCCAACTGACCAAGCTCACCCGTTGGTACATGCCGGCTGAGGCACTGACGATGGCGACCTCGACCAATGCCGAGTTGCTGGCGCTGTCCGGCACAAGAAATCCGTACCCCGGAAAATTGGGCGTGGTTGAGGAAGGGGCCTTGGCGGATTTGTTGCTGGTCGACGGCAATCCGTTGAACAATATCAAGTTGATCGAGGATCCGGGGAAAAACTTCGTCGTGATCATGAAGGACGGAAAGATTTACAAGAATCACCTGCGATGATGATTCCCGCGCTCATGGAGAAAATCAGCACAGCAGCGGAGGCAGATACGGCAAGATTGGGCACTGGTAAAGATCAATTTTCGCTGGTACGACGAAGCCGACCGCACGCATACGCTCCGATTGAGTGCATCCGATAATGAGGATTATCGACGTGTCTGAAAGTTCGAAGATCGTTCGGCATTTCCAGAAAATCTTACAGTAGCCGATGCAGCTCACGCCCATCCATGAGGATGATCCGCCGAATTGAGTTGTAGACCATCCAATCCCTACCTTCTTGAGCGGCCTATCGCGCTCGATTCGACCACCTTGCTAGCGACATGAGTTGAAGAACGTTGTGATGTCGTGAACGACGGGAACCTTCTGTAGGTTCCACCATGACAGGGCGCCCATGAGGTCTGTGTGATCGGCATCCGGATAGATGCGTGTCCGCACGCAGCCGCCTCGTTCCAGGATGCGTTGCTCCAGCTTCTGGAGATTGGCGTATTTCACGGCTGTGTCCTTATCGCCGTAAAGCAGCAGCATCGGTGGTTGCGTGCCATCGATGAACGTCGTGACCTGCATGTTCGGATAGTTCTTCGGCGGGCCGAACATGTCTTCCAGATCCGGCTCGTCAGGAGTAAAGGCGTAGGGACCGGCGAGACCGGTGAAATCATGAATGATAAGCGAGCGATCTTTTCCCTCGTCGGCAAGGTAGTGAGGATCAGCCGCGAGTAATGCGCCGAGGTGTGCTCCGGCGGAATGTCCCACGACATGGATCCGCGCGGGATCACCGTGAAACTCGGCGATGTGATCAGAGACCCAGCTGAGAGCTTTGGCGCCGTCTTGCACGAACAGTGGAAATCGCACCGAGGGATACTTGCTGTAATCGGGAATAACAACCAGAAAACCTCGGGCCGTGAAAGTTGATCCAATAAACCGATAGTCTTCCTTAGCGCCATAGGTCCAGCGTCCACCATAAAAGAAGACGACGACCTCAATTGGTTTCTCTTTGGGGCCGGCTGGGATATAGATGTCGAGTTTCTGCGAAGGCTCCGGTCCATATGCTCGATCATGCACCACAGCGATGTGATCGAAAGAGGTAGGCAGATTGGCTGCC
>CABVRV010000023.1 GCA_902500755.1 uncultured Nitrospira sp. | reverse complement strand
CCGAGCCTTTGGGCGATCTCATGCCATGGCCGGGCGAGCTGGGAAGGGAGCGTGACGGCCGGCTGCCCCGGCGTTTCCCAGACATAGGCATGGCCCGCGAATGAAAGAATGCGCATGGCCGCTCGGTGTTCCTCTTCACGCCAATCCGATGGAACGGACTCGAGAAACGACGATTGTTCGTCAATAAACCGACGGACTTGGCGTGCGCTCAACAGCTTCGGCATCTCATGGCCAAGATGATTCAGGGCGGGAGAGTCAGGCAGAGTTTCACAAGGATCAGACGGCAGGAATCCCCGTTCAGGAGAGATTTGAAAATCTGTAAGCGACAGTGGTTGGGATGTGGAGGATTTCACAGGGCTCCTTGCCCACACTCTACCTGAAAGAGAAAGGCCACCTCAATTGAGGTGGCCTTTCTTTTACCCTCTGTGAGCAGATGGGAAAGGTACATCATTAGCGGGTGGCGGGGAACGCCTCCACTGACGCGCGCAACGAAAGGGACCCGCTGGGGGATGGGTGTAGTGAGCACGCCAGGGCCGTTCCCCGACAGGACCCGCGACTAGGTGCCCATTTCCCAGGATGCAAGATACTTCTTCTGTTCCTTCGTCAGCGTGTCAATGGCCACGCCCATCCCAGCCAGCTTAAGGCGAGCGATCTCTTTATCGATCACCGCTGGCACCGGATAGACCTTCTTCTCCAGCATCTTGTAGTTCTTCACGAGGTATTCTGCGCCCAGTGCTTGGTTGGCAAAACTCATATCCATGACGCTGGAGGGGTGTCCCTCTGCGGTGGCGAGGTTCACCAGCCGACCTTCGCCGAGCAAGCTGACCCGGTGACCGCTTTTCTTGAGCGTAAACTGTTCGACGCCGGTACGCACCACCCGGCGTTTGCTCGCCATCTTTTCCAAGGCCGGAATATCCAACTCCACGTTGAAGTGACCGCTGTTGCAGACGATGGCGCCGTCTTTCATGGCGGCAAAATGTTCGCCGCGGATCACGTGAATGTTACCGGTCACGGTCACGAAGAAATCGCCGACCGGGGCAGCGAGCTCCATCGGCATGACGCGGAACCCGTCCATGAGGGCTTCGAGACCTTTCAACGGATCCACTTCGGTCACGATGACATCCGCTCCCATGCCCTTGGCACGCATCGCGATACCGCGTCCGCACCAGCCATAGCCCACGACGACGACGACGGAGCCGCAGACCAAGCGGTTTGTGGCGCGCACAATCCCGTCCATGGTGGATTGTCCGGTGCCGTACCGGTTATCGAACATATGTTTCGTGTCCGCGTCGTTGACGGAGATGACCGGGAACTTGAGGACTTTCTTCTCGGCCATGCTGCGCAATCGGATGACGCCGGTGGTGGTTTCCTCCGTGCCGCCGATCACGTTTTTCAGCAGCTCTTTGCGTTTGGAATGGAGGTGCGAGACCACGTCCGCGCCGTCATCCATGGTGACATGCGGACGATGGGCGATTGCCGATTCGATATGCCGATAATAGGTGGGGTTGTCTTCACCTTTGATGGCAAAAGTTGGAACGCCTTCATGTTGAACCAAGGCAGCGGCCACATCGTCCTGAGTGCTGAGTGGATTCGACGCGCAGAGACGCACATCCGCTCCGCCGGCCTTGAGTGTAATCGCGAGATTGGCGGTTTCCGTCGTCACGTGTAGGCAGGCCGTGACTCGCACCCCTTTCAATGGCTGCTCGCGCTTGAATCGTTTACGAATCAGCCGCAACACGGGCATCGTGGCTTCAGCCCATTCGATCTTTAATTTTCCTTGGTCTGCGAGCTTGATATCTCTGACGTCGTAATCCACGAAAATCCTCCTTCTTTGGTGAATGCGAATCGCCATCATGAAAAGGGGGGCGGGTAGAGAGCACCCGTCCCCCTTGCCGATGCGCTTGGAAGTGATCCGGCTATAGCCCAGCGTCCTTACGCAGCGCCTTAGCCTTGTCGACTTTTTCCCACGTAAACTCCGGTTCGTTGCGTCCGAAATGCCCGTATGCGGCAGTCTTTCTGAAAATTGGCCGTCGGAGCTTGAGATGATCGATGATCCCACGGGGGGTCAAGGGGAAATGTTTGCGCACGAGTTTGTCGAGAATCTCGACCGACACCTTTTCGGTGTTCTTTGTGTCGACCAGGACGGATACCGGATCGGCCACTCCGATGGCATAGGCCAGCTGCACTTCACACTTATCGGCCAATTTGGCGGCGACAAGGTTCTTGGCGATATAACGAGCCATGTAGGACGCAGACCGGTCCACCTTCGTTGGATCCTTGCCGGAGAACGCTCCACCGCCATGACTCCCATGTCCGCCGTAGGTGTCGACGATAATCTTTCGGCCGGTGAGACCGGTATCACCCATCGGGCCACCCACTACGAAACGTCCGGTTGGATTGATATGATGCTTTACGCTGGTTGGGTCATAGAGCCCCTTCGGCATCACAGGCTTCACCACCTTTTCCATGAGGTCGCGTTCAATCTGCTTAGTGGTCACATCGGGGCTGTGTTGTGTGGAGACGACGATCGTATCGATTCGCACGGGTTTGCCGTTCTTGTATTCGACCGTCACTTGAGACTTGCCGTCCGGCCGTACCCACTTGAGAATATTTTTCTTGCGCACCTCGGCCAGGCGCTTCGTCAACCGGTGGGCTAACACGATCGGCATCGGCATGAGCTCGTCTGTTTCATTGGTAGCATATCCGAACATCAAACCCTGATCACCGGCCCCTCCGGAATCCACGCCCATCGCGATATCACCGGATTGTTGGTGAATAGCGGTCAGGACTGAACAGGTATGAAAGTCGAATCCCCACGAGGCATCGCAATAGCCGACATCCTTAATGACTTCACGGATAATATCAGGGATCTCAACATACGCCTTTGTGGATATTTCACCTGCGACCAGAGCGATACCGGTGGTCAGGATGGTTTCGCAGGCCACGCGGGAATGTTTGTCCTGAGCAATGATGGCGTCCAAGATGCCATCAGAAATTTGGTCAGCGATCTTATCCGGATGGCCTTCAGTGACCGATTCCGAAGTGAACAGGTAATTGTTTCGCATATGCCCTCGTGGTTCAGGTTTATTGAAAGCAGCACTATCTGTCGATGGTAAATATGAGGATGTGGCGCCGAGTGACAAGCCACGCACAAACCTTGGCAATTCTAGAGATGTCGATCAGTTTTGTCCATCACTTCGTTGGTAGGGGCATAAAAATGTGTCACTCGTCGTTTGCTTGACTCAGGTTTTTACGGGCTTGTAACATGGCTGAGTTTATAGGAAATCATCTCGATGCCGAGCATGTAGTCATGCCTAGTGATCGCAATTAATATAAGGCCGTAAACCGCCTATTTCTGAATCAAACACTATTCATATGCGACAACATCTGGCTGCACCGTGTTTAACGCTTGTGGTCATTAGTGGGATCGTCGTGGGACCATTTTCTGCGACGGAATCAGCCCAATCTGGGAAGCGACCAGGTATTGAGCGGGGCGTGGTTCAAATCGGTGACGAAGCGCCGAACTTTACGCTGCGTGACCTCACCGGAAAGGCGATGAGCTTGTCGCAGTTCAGAGGCAAAGTCGTTCTTTTGAATTTCTGGGCGACCTGGTGCGGACCGTGTCGTGTCGAGATGCCGGCCATGGAACAGCTCTATCAAGCGTTCCCCCGACGGGAATTCGAAATTGTCGCAGTGTCGACGGATTCTCAGGGCGCGGCCGTGACACGGCCATTTCAGAAGCAAATGGGCTTTACGTTTCCTATTCTCCATGATTCGGAGTATCGCACTGGGTTGGTGTATGGGGCTCGCACACTGCCGATTACTTTCATGCTTGATCGCCAGGGGATTGTGCGCCAAAAGATCTTCGGCGCTCGCGACTGGGCTTCGCCTGAGGCCCGTGAACTGATTCATGCGCTGATGAAGTCGTAACGATGACGCAATCGATCCCACAGATTTCCCTTATCGCCGCCTTCTCTGCAGGACTTCTCTCATTTGTGTCTCCTTGCGTCCTGCCGTTAGTGCCAAGCTATATCTCATACATCACGGGGCTTTCAGTCGAGCAGCTTACCGATGCCTCTGAGCGGATGAAATTCAAGAAGGCGATCGTCGCGAACTCCCTGCTGTTCATCGCCGGCTTTTCCTCAGTCTTTATCGCGTTCGGGGCGTCGGCAAGCTTTCTGGGACAAATCTTAATCACCCATCAGGACCTCATTCGCCGCGTCGGCGGCATCCTGATCATCGTGTTCGGGCTCTATCTGCTCGGGATTTTGAATCTCAAGTTCCTAAAGATGGAACATCGATTTCAATTCCGCAACAGGCCGGCTGGGTACTTGGGATCGTTCTTGATCGGAGTGGCCTTTGCCGCAGGGTGGACACCCTGCGTCGGACCGGTGCTGGGATCAATTCTTCTCTACGCGAGTACGACCGACTCTCTTCTCAGCGGCGTTGTGCTACTAACATGTTACTCGCTAGGGTTGGGGTTACCGTTGTTCCTTACGGCATTAGGTGTGGATCGATTTCTGGCCTATTTCAAAGAAGTGCGAGCCTATTTGTGGGGAGTTTCAACGGTAAGCGGGGTTATGCTGGTCCTGGTCGGTGTGATGATTTATGCGAACTCACTCACGATGGTGACGAGTTTCTTGGAGCGCTATGGAATCGGGTGGTACCTGGGACAGTAGTGAGTGCTGGTCTCGAACGCCACTCTCAGCTTTGCTCGTGTGCTTCCAGGTAGAAAGCACAACCTATACCCCCTAACCGTTCACCTTCCGTTGCCTCGTTGACAGAGGCATTTCCTTGGCTTCCCAATCAGTGATGACTGAATCAGCACCAGGCGCCAAGGCGGCAGACCGTGAAAGCGTTTCCGAACGCACTCGAGGTGGGAGAACTAAGGCGGTCGAACGATGAGGGAATGCCGAGAGTCCCTATCGAAGATGGTGAGGAAGAAACAGATGGTCCGTTGGGGGTAGGCGGTCGGCTGCTTAGGATGATCGCCGAGCCGGCATCTGAAAGGGAAACCGGATCTGACTTCTGCGCAAGAAGCGTATTGGGGCGTGTCTCGCCGATTTTCTCCAATAACGTGGTCCCGGCTTCGGATGCTGTGCTGTTTGGATGTTTGTCCAAGAGTACGACAAGATTGTCCCTGGCCCAATCGTCGGCTCCCATTTCATGGTATGCCTTGGCCTGGAAATACAATGCATCGGAGGCAACCGGCTTATCCGGATAGGTTTTGATGACCTGTCCGAACCGATGAGCGGCGGCAAGATAGGACCCCCGTCGGTAATAAAATTGCCCCACGAAGAGATGCATCTGAGCGATCCAATTGTGACACTCCTCAAGTTTTTGTTGCGCCTGCGCATCATAGCGGCTGCCGGGGAAGTCTTTTCTCATCTGTTCGAATGCCGTGATGGCCTTCTGCATCGGTTCGGGGTCCCGATCGATCGTCTTGGCCATCTTGAAATGAATTTCTCCGATTCTGAATGCGGCGTAGGGAGCTAGCACGTGATTGCGATGAAGGTCCATGAAGTGGTTGTACTCCACTAAGGCCTCCGCATACTCTTCCTTCTCAAAATACGCTTCCCCCCGCTTCATGATCACGTTGGGGTGGTAGTGATTGTCGACGGTATCACCGATAAAAATTTGCTCGTCCGTTCCACTGATGACTTTTTTGAGTCCGCTCCGCACGTCGCTTGGGGAAATATCACCGGCGCAG
The DNA here is from genome assembly GCA_902500755.1 of uncultured Nitrospira sp. GTDB lineage: Bacteria > Nitrospirota > Nitrospiria > Nitrospirales > Nitrospiraceae > Nitrospira_D. The sequence goes on along the minus strand of CABVRV010000023.1, from coordinate 40,872 downwards.
GAGACTAGAAAAAGTGACCCAAGGGTCAAATACCCGGCCAGTCGCAAACGTGAGAATTTGGATGGCGGATGAACCGCGAGACGAAACCCGAAGGAACTCATATGCGACACACATAGCAAGGAAACAGGTAAAAATCAATCACATGCGTGGTTTGGTTGACCTGTCTACTCATGCTCCCTATAATCCAGCCGGAGACTCGCTTTCTACAACCTGATCAATTTTGCCAGAAATCGTAATGGTTTAGGAGAATGCTTCGACCGCGGATCATTGGAACTGGCAGCTATCTTCCGTCCCGTGTTGTCACCAACGAGGAGATCGCCCGCATGACTGGGGTCTCTCCGGCTGGTATTGAACGACTCACCGGTATTCAGACGCGTCGTTGGGCTGCAGAGCAGGAAGCGTCATCCGATATGGCCATTGATGCAGGGCGTCGGGCCCTCGATGCTGCTGGATGTTCGCCTTCCTCCATCGATACCATCATCTTGTCCACGACATCTCCCGATATGGCGTTTCCTTCAACCGCGTGCTCCGTTCAGCGAGGTTTGGGATGTCGGCAGGTGGGAGCCTTTGATGTGTCTGCGTCCTGCTCGGGGTTTTTGTACGGCCTTTCCATAGCGCAAGCCATGATCCAGAGCAACCACGTGCAGACTTGTCTCGTGATCGCGTCGGAGGTAAAGTCGCGATCCCTCGATCTCCAGGATGAAGCCACGACGCTGTTGTTTGGAGACGGAGCTGGAGCCGTCATCGTTCGAGGTGAAGAAGGTCACAACCCTGAGCGGCGAGGGATTCTCGGCACGAAGTTATATGCCGATGGGGCGCACCATGGACTCATCCGTGTTCATAACGGAGGATCGAGGGTGCCGTTGTCTTCCGAGACCTTGAAAACGGGGGGGCATACGCTCCGCATGCGGGGGGCACCGCTCTTTCGGTTGGCCGTTCGACGAGTGGAGCGCGCGGTGATGGATGTCTTGAAAGAGTTCGGCGTTCGTACAGAGGATGTTAAGCAGGTGGTTCTTCATCAGGCGAACGGGCGCATCTTGTCTCAAATCGCAGACCGTTTAGGTGTCAGGCCCGACTGCGTGGCATCGGTGATCGAACGGTATGGTAATACGTCCTCTGCATCGCTTCCAATTGCGCTCGATGATGCGGTGCGCAGTGGGAAAATCTTGCCAGGAGATCTAGTGCTCTTTGGTAGTTTTGGCGGTGGCCTGACGTGGGCCACCAGTCTTGTTCGCTGGTAAGGGGGTCTAGGCAATCGAGACCTTCGTACGCAATAAGATCGCGATGGCGCCTGCTCGATTATAGAGAAGCTCGCACGAGCGTTGTTCATCCCAAGCGGTCATCTTGGTTCTAGATCTTGCCGGCTTCAGTCATAGAACTGGGGCCGCGGGCTTTGCCTCCGAGTGGCAGGCGAACGACAAAACGATTGCCCTGGGGATAATTCGCCTCCACCCATACATGCCCGCCATGCCCTTCGACGATGTGTTTCACGATCGCCAAGCCCAACCCCGTTCCCCCCAATTCACGCGAGCGCGCCTTGTCGACACGATAAAAACGTTCGAAGACACGAGGTCGGTCTTGTTCAGGGATCCCGATCCCAGTATCGGCGACGCTCAGATCAATGGCCGTGGCCGGTCGCTCAGAGGTTCTCGGGGAAGGAGCCAAGGCGGCGCTGACCGTAATGGTTCCACCCGCTGGCGTATACTTGATCGCGTTATCGAGCAGATTGGTCAAAACTTGTGCAAGCCGGCCTTCGTCACCTGCCACAGGGGGGAGCGACGGCATGATCGCTGTGATGAGGTGATGGTGTTTCTTGTCGGCCATGGGTTTCACCACCGAGAGTGTCCGCTCAACCAAGGCCAGCAGTTCAAGCGGTTCTTCTTTCAACGAGACGCGGCCTGATTCGATCTTCGACAATTCTAGGAGGTCTTCGATGATCAGATTCAGCCGATCGCTTTGTTTGAGGATGATGTCCAAAAAATTCTTAGATGCAACGGGATCGTCCTTGGCGCCGTCGAGCAGAGCCTCGACGTACCCTTTGATGGATGTGAGCGGAGTACGAAGTTCGTGGGAGACATTTGCCACAAAATCTTTCCTGATCTTCTCCAACCGCCGCAGCTCCGTAATATCGTGGAAGACCAACACCACACACGCTTCATTCTCTCGCTTTCCTCCTGCAGGGGAGGCTTCAATCTGCAGGCACCGCCCTGTAAGCGGCAGCACAATTTCATCCTGATGATGCGCCGGTGATTGAAGGATGAAGGCTACCAATTCGTTGAGCTGCTGATGACGAAATAACTCGGTGCAGGGACGACCGCGCGCTTCGATACGGGAGATGCTGAACATCCGTTCCAGCGCCGGATTGACCTGCAAGACATGGCCGCGATAGTCCAAGACCATGACGCCTTCAACCATCGATGTCAGGACGGCCAGGAGTTGAGTGCGATCTTCTGAGAGTTCGTCGATCTTGGCCTGGAACTGGTCGGTCATGTGATTCAGTGTGGAGGCCAGCAGGCCGACTTCATCTTGTGCGGTCGTCCGGATACGGAGGGTGTGGTTACCGGTACCCAGTTGGCGCGCAGCCAAGGCGATATCCGAAAGCGGCTTGGTCATGCTGTGTGCCAACCAGACGCTGAGTGTGAAGGCGACGAGGATCGCCAAGCCAAGCGCCAGAAAAAGATGCTCTCGTACCTCCGAGAGTTCGCGATCAAGCACCACCATTGGAATCTCTACCCGTAGGACAAGTGGTGAAGTCTCCTGAGCAGTTTTTATGAGGACAGCACGATACATCGTCCGTTCGCCGGTGGTGTGACTGGAGCGGATACCCTGTCCCGTGGAAAAAGCTTGATCGATGTCCGGGCGAGCGTTGTGATCTTCGATGACGGTGAGTTCGGCGCTTTGAACGGCGCTATCGGCGAGCACGACTCCATCTGCGGCGATCAATGTTACCCGAGCCACGGCTCGGGTGCCGAGTTCGCGCGCGGTTTCCCGAAGTTGAGCAGGGGGGAGGGATGAACGATCTCTGTTAAGAAGAGGCTGGAACCCATACTCGACGAGTTTGGTTTTCGCCTCCAGCACCTCTCCCAATTGCGCCAAGCGCTGTCGCTCGAGGGCTTGGACTGTCATCACGCCGGCGATCAGCAGGCCACAGACCACTGCCATCTGCGTTCCGATCATGACCTTCCAGCGGATCGACCACGTCATCCTGGTTCGTCTACATCTTTCAGTTTGTATCCGAGTGATTTGACGGACACGATGGCTTCTTCAAGGAGCGGGAGTTTTTGTTTGAGTCGACGGATATGCACATCGACCGTTCTCGTTGTTCCATAATAGTCGTATCCCCACACGGCATTGAGCAACACCTCGCGGGTGAGCACGCGACCTCGATGGCGAAGTAAATGCTCGAGCAAGCCGAATTCCTTGGCAGTCAAGGTCACCTCATGTTTACCAAGGTTGACTTCATGGCGGGAGAGATTCATCGTGAGCGTCTCATAACGGTAGAGGTTGGGCGCGGTCTCAGGTGTGCGCTCGACGCGCCGTAGTAGGGCTTTGAGGCGGGCGACCAGCGTTTTCGGGCTGAACGGCTTGGTCACGTAGTCATCCGCGCCCAGTTCCAGCCCGACGATCGTGTCTGACTCTTCGGCCTTGGCCGTCAGCATGATGATCGGTAGCATCGCGGTGTCAGGAGCGGAACGCAGACGCGTGCAGACTTCCAGGCCGTCCATCTCCGGCAACATGAGATCAAGGACCACGAGATCGGGTTTATCCTCCGTGACTTTCTTCAGGGCTTCGAGCCCGGTCATCGCGATGACGGTTCGAAAGCCTTCTTTCTCGAGGTAATGTTTGACCAGGTGCAGAATATCCCGCTCGTCTTCGACGATCAGGATTTTCTTGTGCGTAATGCTACCCATACGGATCTCAGCGTACGGGGGAGGGGAGAGGCTGTCAAGTAACCGGCGGTAAGGCGGAGGTTGAGGATGGCTCACTGCCGACAGATTATTTGTAGGCCACGGCCGCACTCGATGGCCCTGTACGGTGAATCACTTCGAATCGTTGGAAGCAGAACTCATCTCTCCTGATCACCGATCTGCTCGGCTCCTCGTTCCCACGTCAACGAGAATTCCGCAGAGATCGATGAAGACCCTGACGTTGCCCGTTGTATCCTTGCGTGCGACGGTGAAGATGAGGTCGGAGCCCGGATCTGCGTAGAGAAGGATTTCCTGGCTTCCGAAATACCGCACTGGAAATTCAGGCTCGGCGATCTCTGCTACGCCGTTGAGTGCAACAGGATAGATGCCCGTTCTCGATCCTGTTGTGACGTGGACTGCGTAAAAGAGAGGTTGATTGGGATGCCCAAACCCATTGACGCCGAGACATTTGACATGAAACCGCTTTATGGCCGGAACGGTATAGACAACAACTTCCTTGCTGTCTTCTCCGCCGCTCAGGTTGACTGCCGCGCCCGTTTGAAAAGGTCGTTGAGCCATATGAAGGGCCTCCTTTTCGATATTTAGAAACGCAGAGGGAAATGCTTCATGTCTCCATAAATAGAAATGAGCGCTTAACAGGCAGTGAGCGTACGAGGGAGGGCAGAGAGAGTCAAGTGGATGGGCAAGGGATCTGAAAGGTGGTAGTTCACTTCAGCTGAGATCTTCATCGCTTTATGCATCTCATTATGAATGATACGTGTGTAGCTGGGCACTCCGGTATGACCTCACCATGAATGGGAGCAAGATGGCCCCACGGAGATGGCGGCAATTCTGTTGACGGGCCCCATGGATCTGACGTATCGTGAACCCTCATCCCTGATAAGACTTCTTTGTTCGAGCACTGAGCTAAGGAGCGACGTACGACCATGAAGATATACCTCGCCAATCCCCGTGGGTTTTGCGCCGGTGTCGATCGGGCAATCGAAATCGTGGAGCTTTCGTTGAAGAAATATGGCGCTCCCATTTATGTACGCCATGAGATCGTCCACAGCCGTCATGTCGTGAAGTCGCTCAGGCAAAAAGGCGCGGTTTTTGTGGAGGAATTAAACGAAGTTCCGGAGGGATCGGTCGTCATCTTCAGCGCGCATGGCGTAGCCAAGTCGGTTTGGGAGGAAGCCAATCGTCGGCGCTTGCACGTGATCGATGCGACTTGCCCGCTGGTCATCAAAGTTCATAACGAAGTGAACCGCGATTATACGCAGGGGTATGAGCTGATCCTCATCGGGCATGCCGGCCACCCGGAGGTCATTGGAACGTTGGGCCAGGTCCCCGACAAATTTCACCTGGTGTCGTCTGTCAACGATGTGGAAAAGCTGCAAGTCGAGAGCACGGTCAATCTGTCGTATGTCACGCAAACGACGCTGAGTGTGGATGAGTGCCGAGACATCGTCGGCGCGCTGCATCAACGGTTTCCCAACATCAAGGGACCACATCAGGAAGATATCTGTTACGCGACACAGAACCGACAGAATGCGGTTAAGGAGTTGTCCCGCCTCGTGGATGTCATTCTGGTCATCGGCTCGCCGAACAGTTCCAATTCCAACCGGCTGCGGGAGTTGGGGGAGCAGTGCGGCATTCCATCCTATCTCATTGATTCTGCCGCGGACATTAATCCAGTATGGTTAGAAGGGGCCAAGGCGGTCGGGATCGCTGCCGGCGCTTCAGCGCCGGAAATTCTCGTGACCGAAGTGGTGGCGTTCTTGAAAGTGTCGGAACCATCCGAGGTTGAAGAACTGACGGTTATTGAGGAAGACGTCGAGTTCCTTCTGCCGAAGGAACTCGTTCAAATAGAATCCTCCAAGAGATCAGTTGCCGGCATTGCCGGCTAGTTTGGTCGCGGATAACGTCCTTAAGCATCTTGCGTGCGGCAGCCTTGCCATGTCAGAGCGTTTCCTGGAAGTACCCCATAAATTGTAGCCACGACCCCGTACGGCCCTATCGGCTGTGTTTTATTTTGATTTCTTGAAACCCCTATGGTACAAGGGCCGGAAATTTTTGTTTCCCGATGAGAACGCTCTATCTGTGCATGGAAAGGTGAATTGATGCACTTGAAATCATTGAATATGTTGGGCTTCAAGTCGTTCGCTGAGGCCAAAATTGAATTTCCAGAAGGGGTCACTGCCGTGGTGGGGCCCAATGGGAGCGGGAAGAGCAATGTCGTCGATGCCATCCTGTGGGTGCTGGGTGAGCAGAGCACCAAGACGCTCAGAAGCGAAAAGATGGAGGACGTCATTTTTAACGGCACCGAAGTCCGAAAGCCGTTGGGCATGGCGGAGGTCTCGCTGCTGATCTGTGGGTTGGATCAGGCGGCTATGAAACTGGATGGAAACTCGGGGCTTCCAAGTGAATTGACGGAAGTTCAGGAGTTGATGATTACCCGTCGTCTGTACCGCAATGGCGAGAGCGAGTATCTCATCAATAAGATTCACTGTCGGCTGAAAGATATCCGTAGCCTGTTGCTCGATACGCGCGCCGGCAGCAAAGGGCATACCGTGATCGCACAGGGGCAGATCGATCAGATCTTGAACGCCTCTCCGCAAGATCGACGTGAGCTCATCGAGGAAACTGCCGGTATTGTTCGCTACAAGAAACAGAAGGCCGAGGCGTTGAGAAAGCTGGAAGCGACGCAGCAAAACCTCTTGCGCGTTCGAGACATTGTGGCAGAGGTCAAGAAGCAGCTCAATTCTCTGGAGCGGCAGGCGCGCCAGGCGCGCACCTATCAGACCTTGCAAGGTGAAGCTCGTGAGATCGAAGTGATCTTGTTAACGAGAGAGTTCAGGACACTGCGACAGACGTTGCAGGAGGTCGAGAGTGAGGTTCTGAATCTGGATCAGCAAGAATCGGAGAAAGCGGCCGAACAAGCTCGGCTCACGACGGAGCTTGAACAGGCTCGCCTCGATGCGATTGCCACGGCGGATTCCATCGGAAAGATTCGAGAGGAGTTGGCGGGTGTGGAGCAGCAGCAGGCGCATGCGCTGACTGCGGCGGAGGTTGCGCGCAATCGCGGTCAGTTGTTCAGCCAACAACAAGTTCAGGAGTCGGCCGAGCTGGATGAGCTTGTCCGTTCGCAGGAACAGGTGGCCGGTACACTTCAGACCATTGAGTCGTCCTTGGTCAGGCTTGAGGAGGATGTCACGCTTCGAAATCAGGCCCTCGAGGAGCTTGATCAGGAGATGACACAGTTGCTTGATCAGCGCGCAGCGGCTGTCGCAGAAGAGGAGCGAGGGCGTAAGGATGTGCTGCAACTCGCCGTGCTTGTCGCCAACACCGAGCAGAGCATCTCGCAGTTGGCGCAACGGATGGAAGGGTTCACTAACCGCGCAACCAGGTTGATCACGGAGCGAAATGAGCTTCAGAATCAACGTGAATACTCGATCGCTCATCACGAAACATTGCGCGAGGAATATGGAAATGCGGACCGCCTCGTTGCGACGCTCCAAGCGGACCAACGCGCCGTGAAGGAGGAAGTCGCTCAAGCGGTCGGGCTCATACAGTCGCTGGATCAGATTATTTTGAGGCGTTCTGAAGAACTCGCTGGTTTAGAATCACGCTTGGAGGCGCTGCAAAGTGTGGTTCGCGAGGAAATGGGGTACGGCCGGCAGGGGGCGGATCAGGGTCCGGCCCTGAAGTCTTGTGAAGGGGTGCGCGACGCGGTCGCCGAATGGCTGGTGATTCCATCTGGGATGGAGCGCGCAGTCGAAGCAGTGTTAGGGGAACGTGTTCGTGGGTGGTTTGTCGATGAACCGTCCGTCGGGCGGCGATTGATCCGGTTTCTGCAAGAAGAAACGTTGGGGAGGGGCAGCTTTATCCCACAGCGTCCGCGTTGGACAGGGGGACAAGTTCAGGACTGGTGGCCGGCAATCGCCACTGAGCCGGAAGTCGTTGGACGGGCCGTGGATCTGATTCAGACCGATGCTGCCCGAACGGTTGCTCGTGATTCGTTATTCGATCGAGTCGTGATCGTTCGCTCTTTGGACCACGCGCTCCAGCTGTGGGAGCGCCACGCATGGAGCGCTCCGACCGGTCCGATCCTGGCGACTCTGGACGGTGACGTGGTAGATGCGTCCGGCATCGTGACGGGTGGTCAGGTGCAAGGCACGCCGGGTTTACTCGAGCGACGACGAGAGGTGCTTGACCTTGAAGCCAAGCGGCAAGTGCTGGTCACGGAGCTTGATCAGAATAAGCAGCAGCGAGATGTTGTGCATACCCAGATCCAGGAGCTGACCGAGCGAGACCGCCAGCTTGGAGATTCGCTGCGTGAGGCCGAAATGCAAAATCTGTCGTTGCGCAAAGATCAAGAAAAGCTCCAACATGTGCTGGCCGATCTTGACCACAGAGTCAATGCGGTGGAAGCCGAGATTCAGGAAGGTCTGACTCTACGTGAACAGTTGGAACAAGAATCACAGTCGGTCCAAGCCCAATTGAGTCAGTGGATCGCAGAAAAAACCGGCCAAGACACGTTGTTGTCAAGGGTACGTGAGGGACTTGGGTTGCTCGATCAGAATCTGCGAGCGCATCAGGATCGTGTCACGGAAGCACGGTTAGCGGCCGAGGGGCTGCGCGCGAAACGGGAGCATGAGCAGCTGAATCGAGCGAGGGTGACGCAGCAGATTCAAGAAACGGAAGATCGTCGACGTGTCTTGGGCGAGCATCTCGATAGTCTGAACGGTCTGATCGAGCAGAGCCAGGCTGAACAAACCCGCCAAGAAGCACTTTGCCGAGAACTTGGCGTGACCGCCGGGCAAGTCAAGGAAAACCTGGTAGCCGCCCAGGAGCGACAAGCACAGCGCATGGCGGCCAGCCAGGCAGTGGAGGGTCATCTCGATGAATCACGGCGAGGAATGTCTGCGATTCGTGACGCGCGCATGACGGTAGAGGTCCGTCGCGCTGAAATTCGCATGCAATTGGGCACGGTCGAAAGCACTTTGTCGGGTACCTATCAACTGGAGCCGTCGGCGCTGATCGAGATTGCTTCGGCACCGAGTGAGCCGGCGTCGGACGTCCATGCGGCTCTTGGGCAAGATACTGTTGAGCGATCCGATGTCGAGTTGAAGGAACAGTTGCAGAAACTCCGTGACCGGCTTGATCGCATGGGGCCGATCAACTTGGCCGCAATCAGTGAGCACCAGGAACTTGAGGAGCGTCACAAATTCCTTTCGGCTCAGGAGCAAGACTTGTCGAACTCGATCGCGTCGCTCAAGGAGATCATTCAACGGATTCAACGGACGACGAAAGAAATGTTCGCGACAACCTATGATGAGTTGCAGCAGAAGTTTACCGAGGTGTTCGGTCAGTTTTTCCCCGGCGGGCGGGCCGAGTTGCAGTTGGTCGAGGAAACCCCGTCGGAAAACGGCGAATCGTCCGGTAGTGATGAGCCGGGCATCGAGATCGTCGCGCAGCCGCCTGGAAAACGGTTGAAGAGTATTACCATGCTGTCTGGCGGCGAGAAAACACTCACGGCCATGGCCCTGTTGTTTGCCAGCTTCCTCATCAGGCCGACGCCGTTCTGCCTATTGGACGAAATCGACGCCCCACTCGATGAGGAAAACATTGGGCGGTTTACGGCGGTCTTGAAGGATCTGGCACGGAATGCTCAATTCCTCGTCATCACCCATAACAAGCGAACGATGAGCATCGCGGATTCCCTCTTTGGCGTGACGATGGAAGAACCGGGCGTCTCCAAGCTGGTGTCGGTGAGGCTCGGAGAGCTACAACCAGCCTAGGGATTCATCTTGCGCACGGCATCGTCACTCGCCAAGGCTGAGTGGGTCTGACACATCCATTTATGCTTCTTCCAGCTGAATCGTTTCCACGTGGACTTTGGCAACTCCTTGTTCGGCAAATCCAAGTTGTTCGGCTGCCCTTCGGCTCAGGTCGATGATCCTTTTCCCGGAATCGGGATTGTGGTCGCTGGGGAAGGGGCCACGGTCGTTCACTCTGACAACGATCGATCGTCCATTCTCTAGATTCGTCACCTGGACGTGAATGGGAAGCGGTAGATATTTATGCGCTGCCGACAGCGCTCTTGGGTTGAACAGTTCGCCGTTGGCCGTCATGTGACCCCCTTGCTGGCGCCTGGTTTCTTCTCCATACCACGATGCCAAACCCGTTTCTTCGTACGTCTGCGCGCTGGCAAGGGTCATCGGCACATAATGACGGCCCTTGACGGTATAGGGTGCGTTTTTTACCCGTCCAAGACGAATCGCCTCCTTGACCGGGAGCCCATCGATCGTCTCAATGTCGTCGCTCATCAAGGGATACTCCAATGGAGCACGGACGACCTCAAAGGTGAATTTCCCTATCTGATAAACAAGTTTGGTGGCCCCTTTTGTAAATTCATAGGTCCCTCGGACGACCCATATCGTGCCCTTGACCGTCTTTTTAACGACGCGATAGCTAGTCTTGATCGCCGAGAAGGCTGTCTTGATCGCAGAAAAGGACGTCTCAATCACCGAACAGGACGTGAGAGTCAGAAGAGTAGAGAGAAGGAGCAATGGAAGGGCAAATCGAGACGAGCGGGGATTCTCACAAAACCCTTCCACGGTTGAACGACGGGACTTCATGAACCTCCTTTTGTAATGGATATCGTTCAGGTGGTTTCACATTCATCCCGATGATGCCCATAGGAACTGTTGGGATAAAAATGGATCAGCCGTACGCCCTATCTGAAATGCGGCAGGTTCTCCGATTGGCATAAGAGGACTCTGGAGGCACACGACTTCAAATGCCACCTCCTGTCTAACATTACAGCGTGGCTTATGCGAGTGTCTCGTGTAGATGGCATTTTAGGCTCATAAAAGTCCAGAGGAAACGGCATTTGGTTTGGACTGTGGCGGGGGCATGCGCATCGCGGATTCTCCTATCCTGCTGTTTGCTTCACAATGGCTCACGAAGTGATCTGACAGAAGGTCACATCTCCCTTCAGCCATTCGAAAAAGTTTCAGACTAGCTCAGTGAGTGGCTCAACTATACCTGCGAAAGCAATAGCGAATAGTAAAAGGAGAACGTATTTCTGATCAAGGACTTACAGCTCGAAAGGGCCGTGAGTTCAGCGGAGACGTTGGTTTGTTTTCAAAAAAGATGGTGTCACTATTCGAATATCACAGGCATGCGGTATTTTGGTGCATCATGTACTTGTTGCTAAAATTAGAGCTTACGATCTCTCAGTTCTAGCCGGGGCAGCCCATGTCGATCTCACGGAGACAATATCATAGGCAGTAACATCCCGCCTATTTTTCTACGACGAGCTTACCCTTTTTCATGAATGTGATGATCCAGCCGTGAAGTGTCGTGACGACCAGTTACAGTCTCACCCAAAGGCATTCCCTGATCCTCTGCACGCGCAAAAAATATAGGTACATCAGGCACTTCCCATCTCCCTTGCTTGACTCATTTCTAGGTGTCTGTTATATAAAGCTGCGGTACGTTTGTGTACGTTATGAGGAAACGTATTAAGGGAGACCTGCTATAGATGTCGGTCTTTCACCTGCCGCGGTTATTTCTTTTGAGTCCTAACCATTCATGAACATCATCAAGGCGTTTTTCAATCGCCTCTCCGATAGCTTGCTCTCCAATGCGCAGGGACGTTTTGATCCTGCGACGGAGTTTACGCCGGTTGCTTCGCTTCGGTTAGTGTCGGATAAGCCGGTCGTTCTGCCGTCATTGGATTCTTCGGCGGTTCGAAGACCCATTGGTCATGCGGTCAGTCAACCTGATGCGGTGGATGACGCAATCAGGCGGAGTCAGTCGTGGTTTTTCGGTCGACAACATGCGGAGGGATACTGGGTTGCCGAACTGGAAGCAGATACGACGCTGACCTCAGAATATTTGATGCTTCGCCGATTTCTCGATCGTGTGGATCCCGAACGGGAGCAAAAGGCCGTCCAATATCTTAAAGCGACACAGTTACCCGATGGGGGATGGCCGATTTATTACGGTGGGCCGGCCGAGATCAGTGCTTCGGTCAAGGCCTATTTTGCGCTCAAGCTGAGCGGTGTGTCAGCGGACGAACCAATCATGATTCGGGCCAAAGAGCGAATCCTGGCCATGGGCGGTGTCCTGCAAGCGAACGTGTTCACCAAGATCACTCTGGCGTTGTTCGATCAGTACGATTGGGAAGGCGTTCCCCACATGCCTGTCGAGATCATGCTGCTCCCAAAGAAATTCTACTTCAGTATCTATGCCATCTCGTATTGGTCCAGGGCGGTCTTGATTCCGTTGCTCATCGTCTTCGCTCACCGGCCGGTCTGCCAGGTTCCGCGTCAGCAAGGCATCGACGAGCTGTACCCAATTCCTCGCGAAGAAGTGCGGTACTGGAAATATCCTCCGTTCAATAAAGACCAGGCGTGGCTCACGCCCCATAACGTCTTTGTGGCGTTGGATGCGATGTTGAAATTGTACGACCGGATGCCCATGCGGGTGCTGCGGGAGAAGGCGCTTCATAAAGCCGCCACCTGGATGGTGGACCACCTCAAGGGGTCTGGTGGGCTTGGTGCGATCTATCCGGCAATGGCGAACTCCATCATGGCGCTCGAGTGCTTGGGCTACGATGCGGATGATCCACTGGTCGTCAAGGCGCTTCGTGAGATCGAAGAGTTGGAAGTCTACGATTCCGTGAAGGTTGACGGCGAGCTGCTTCCTACGCTTCATCTGCAGCCTTGCTTTTCTCCTGTTTGGGATACGGCGTTGTTGACCAATGCCCTGGTTGAGGCGGGAGTTCCGCAGGATCATCCGGCACTCCAAAAAGCCGGTCGCTATTTAATGTCCCGGCAAACGAAAACGGTGGGAGACTGGATTATCTCTTCGCCGCATGCGGAACCGGGTGGATGGTACTTTCAGTTCGAGAATGAACTGTATCCCGATGTGGATGATTCGGCCGTGGTCATCATGGCGTTGTCCAAACTGAAACTTCCCGAGCGCGAGCGGGAAGTTGATGAATCCATTGGTCGTGGCGTGCGATGGGTGCTGGCGATGCAGGGTTCGGACGGCGGGTGGGGTGCCTACGATAAAGATAACAATCGAGTGGTGTTTAATTATATTCCGTTCGCCGACCACAAGGCGTTGTTGGATCCCAGTACCGCTGATTTGGCCGGGCGATGTTTGGAAATGCTTGGCGCGTTAGGGTATGACAAGACACATCCTGCCGCTGTGCGGGCTCTGGCGTTTCTGAAGAACGAGCAGGAAGAGGACGGCAGCTGGTATGGACGGTGGGGTGTCAATTATATTTATGGAACCTGGTCCGTCTTGGCGGGCCTGCGGGCCATTGGGGAAGATCTTTCGGCACCCTATATTCAACGGGCTGTATCCTGGCTGGAGTCGAAACAAAATCCAGACGGTGGTTGGGGTGAGGCGTGCCTGTCATACAACGATTTCGAGCATCACGGGCAAGGGGAAAGCATGCCCTCCCAAACCGCATGGGCATTGATGGCGCTCATGTCGGCTGGAGCGATCGATTCTTTCAGCGTGGCGCGTGGGGTGCAATTCCTTCTTCGTCACCAAAAAAAGGATGGATGCTGGGAAGAGATTGCCCATACCGGTACCGGATTCCCTCGGGTGTTCTATCTTCGGTACCACTGGTATTGTCAGTATTTCCCCTTGTGGGCCTTGGCGATGTATCGGAACCTCCGTTCTCGGGGGAAGATGCGGGCCGATGAGCTTCGCCATCCCATTCAAGGAACTGACTCGTACCGGTCCGAGCATTGACCTCCGCCGATTCTGTTTCCCCGCTCTTTTCAGGTACTGTACCGGAGAAGCGAACCGCTATTTTTGCCGCGACCCCGTGGGAAATGAATGCGGTTCAGTCAGCATTCCCTCCTGGTATAGAACGATGTCTCGATGGTCTCTCTGTCCACATACACTCTGTAGGAAACAGGGAATATTGGTTGGCTCGAACCGGTATGGGATTGGAAAAGGCACGGCGCTGTGCCAGCCAACTCTTTGGCAGCCAATCCTTTGATCTCATGGTGTCGACGGGATTTACCTGTGCGCTCGTTGAAGCTGACATCGGAGCGCTGTTGGCAGGACGCGAAGTCGTGCAGAGAACGGGGCACAGTTTACAATCTTCACAGGCCATGGCTGTGATGGGTGCTGAGCGGGAACTGGCGTTGGCCTTTATTGAAACCATAGTGTCGCCTCGGCTCATTGGGAGGTTTGTTTCCACGGATCGTGTGGTTGGCATCGCCAGGGACAAGCGAGAGTTTGCGGAGAGCACCAACGCGATTGGGCTCGATATGGAGAGTGCGGCCTTGGCTGCTGAAGCGCAACGAGCGCAGGTTCCTTTTTTGATCATTCGATCCGTTTCTGACCTTCTCGACGAAAATCTCCCGCTTGACTTCAATCTGTTTCTCAGGCCCACTGGGTGGCTCAAAGGCATTGGGACGGTCTTGGCTGCACCATCGTGTCTCTGGGGTCTTGGTCGGCTCCGGCGGCAGAGTGCCGCCGCCGCGCAAGCCTTGACGGAATTTTTCCGGCGCTATACCGCAGCCATGGCAACCAATCCACCACAGCGAGAACTCTCGCCGACATCACGATGAGATTTCCGAAAACCATCGGACGATGGGCTCTCACATATGTAACTGAAATGGGACGGATGCTGATCTTCGTGGTCTCGTCCTTCGCCTGGTTAGCACGTCCGCCATTTCGGCTTACGCAGATCGTCAAGCAGCTCCACTTCATCGGATACAAATCGACGTTTGTCGTCGTGCTGACTGCGGCCTTTACTGGAATGGTTTTGGCGCTGCAGGGTTACTACACGTTACGGAAGTTCGGCTCCGAAGGATTGCTGGGTTCCGCGGTAGCACTCAGTATGATTCGTGAACTGGGGCCGGTGCTGGCTGCGCTCATGGTGACGGCTCGAGCCGGTTCGGCTATGACGGCGGAGATCGGGATCATGCGGATCACAGAACAGATCGACGCACTGGATACCATGGCCATCAACCCTCTTCAATACCTGATCGCTCCGAAACTGGTCGCAGGCCTAATTGGGGTCCCGTTGCTCGTTGCGATCTTCGATGTGGTGGGAATCTATGGCGGCCATCTGGTAGGGGTGGACTTGCTCGGAGTGAACGCCGGTTCGTATTGGAACTCGATCGAGTCTGCGGTGGAATGGAAAGATGTCTATGGCGGCATCCTCAAATCCATCAGTTTCGGGCTGATTATCAGCTGGGTTTGTTGCTATAAAGGGTTTTACACCAGGATGAGTGCCGAGGGCCTCGGCACGGCCACCACCGAGGCTGTGGTATTGTCATCGGTCGTGATTCTTGTGTGGGACTATTTTTTGACGTCGGTTCTTTTGTAACCATGTTGAAGCTCGTCGGTGTGACGAAGACGTTGGGTGGCCAACCGGTCTTGCGCGGGATTGATCTGGCCATTCCGAAAGGGAAACTTACGACGATCATCGGTCGAAGCGGAGAAGGGAAGAGTGTCCTGCTCAAGCACATGATCGGTCTGTTTCAGCCGGATTCCGGAGAAGTGTGGGTCGACGGCGTGGAGATTTCACGACTTCGTGGACAGGCCCTGAACGAAGTCCGGAAACGGTTTGCGATGCTGTTTCAGGGGGCGGCGTTATTCGATTCGTTGACGGTCTTTGAAAATGTCGCGTTCCCCCTTCGAGAAAAGCTCCGCATGAAAGACGGTGAGGTGACTCACCGAGTGGAGGAAAAGCTTGAGCAGGTCGGATTGGCAGGCATGGGGCACAAGTTTCCCGCTGAACTGAGCGGTGGCATGCGCAAGCGTGCCGGTCTGGCTCGTGCATTGGTGATGCAACCGGAAATTATTCTCTTCGACGAACCGACCACCGGGCTCGATCCGCTCATGGCCAAGTCGATCCATGATCTCATTACGGGTATGCAGCGAAAGTTTGGGTTTACCGCCGTCATGGTGAGCCATGAAATTCCGGAGATCTTCGGCATTTCCGATTATGTGGCAATGTTGAAGCAGGGGAAGATTGCAGCGATGGCCGAGCCATGTGAGTTTCAACGAACAACAGATCCTGAAATTAGGGAGTTCATCTCGGTTGGTGGGACGGTGTCGCTGACCAAAACGGTCCCCGCAAGTTAGAGGAGCCCCAGGATGGACAAGAGCAAGCTGGAATTGGTCGTGGGCGTGTTTGTATTGGTAGGAATCGTCTCTCTGGGGTATCTCTCGATCAAGCTCGGTAAGTTAGAAATCATCGGCGGAGATCTCTATGAAGTGGAGGCGTTGTTTAATTCAGCGTCGGGGTTGAAACCCGGAGCGACGGTGGAAATCGCCGGTGTCGAAGTCGGGCGCGTCAAGACCATCAGTCTCAAAGAAGATAGGGCGATGGTGAAGTTGGCGGTGCAGAACGGAACGAAGCTGTATTCCGATACGATCGCCTCCATCAAAACCAGGGGGATCATTGGAGAAAAATTCCTCGCGCTCTCGCCTGGTGGGGGAGGGGATCCGCTGAAGCCTGGAGATACCATTCGTGATACAGAAGCAGGCCTAGACCTTGAAGAGTTAGTGAGCCAATACGTTCACGGTAAGGTCAATTAAGCTGATCTGGTAAGGCCGGTGGGCGAGGATCTGGAAGTTCGGCAGAGGGAGATAGCGTCATGATGGCTATGAGGATTCTTCGGCGCGGGCGAGCCTCTTTCCGTTGGGGAGCTATTGTGTTCTTGGCGGTCGTCGTCGTTGGGTTGGCGGTCGTTCCAGGATACGCGGGCGCTCCAACCGAAGCCATGAAAGCGACCATCGACGAAGTGCTTCGCATTGTTCGCGATCAAGACTTGAAACAGAAGAACAAAGCCGACGAACGTCGGCATCAGCTTGAAAAGATAGTGTCGGCTCGATTTGACTATACGGAAATGTCTCGACGGGCCCTCGGGGCTCCTTGGAATCAGTTGACTGATCAGCAGAAACAAGAATTCGTCGATCTCTTTCGGACGTTGCTCACCAATTCGTACGCGGACAAGATTGAAACTTATTCTGGCGAAGGGGTGGAATATTTGAACGAGCGGATGGAGAAAGAGTACGCAGAAGTGCGGACCAAAGTCCTCTCTGGGAAAACCGAGATCCCCCTCGATTATCGATTGATCAATAGAGCCGAAGACTGGCGGGTCTATGATGTCGTTGTGGACAATATCAGCTTGGTGAACAATTATCGCGGACAATTTACGAAAATTCTTCGCGCATCATCGTACTCCGATCTCGTGGATCAGCTCCGCAAGAAATCCGATAAACTCAAAGCGCCATAACGTCGTCTTGCGGGACCACGAGAACGTGTATGCGTAGCCTTGCCCTCAGTCTGACAGTCCTGTTGCTTGGGAGCCTGTGCCCATTTTCCCTGAATCCTGCCCATGCAGAGGTGAAGCTTTTCCCTATCCCTGCCGTAAGCACGAGCAAAAACGACGGTAATGATATCGGAATGATCGTCCCGGCGCTCATCACGGGACCGGACGGGGACCTCAAATATTTGGTTGCGCCGATGGTGGTCTACAACTCGATCGTCGGTACTCGTGGAACAGTCAACTTGTTTCGTTATGAACCAGGGGGGAAAGAACTTCGGGGAATTGCCTCCTGGACGGAGCGGATTGAGCGAAAATTTCTCATCAGCTATGTCGACCCAGGTTTTAGTAATGGACGATATAGCATTGGATTCAGCGCGATGCACTTTAAGAACGCGACCGTGCGATTTTTTGGACTTGGTCCGACTACGATCAAGGAACAGGAGACAAATTATACGGCCTCCGAGACGAGATTGAATTGGAGGTTCGGTATTTATGCGAACGAGGTTACGCAAATTGCGGTGAGCCAGCGGTTGCGACACATGCAAGCGATTCAACAGGGAGGCACGTCGCTTCCATTTACAGGGGACCTCTTCCCGGACGCTCCCGGTGGGGAAGGAGCGACGATTCTTGGTCAGCGGGTCAGCTTCCATTACGATACGCGCAATAATTTGGTCACGCCGACGGATGGAACGGCGATCACCGCCTATGCCGAGCTCAACTATAATTTCAAGAGCGGCGCGGAGCCGCTGTATTCGAGGTACGGACTCGAGGTGAAGAAGATGTTCGCCAGTGAGTCTAAGCGAGCGATTTTGGTTGTGCGTGGAGAACTACAAGCGACGCTGGGCACGGATGTTCCGTTCTATGAGCAAAGCTCGTTAGGAGGACAAAACAATCTGCGTGGCTTTGGCGTGGACCGGTACATCGATAAGCAACTGATTGCGTTTAGTGTTGAGGAGCGCATTCATATCCTGCGGACGCGCCTTGCCGGCGTCATGGCGGACTTCGAGATCGCACCGTTCATCGATACTGGGCAGGTGTTCAACTCCTTTAAGAATGTGAGCTTCAAAGATTACCGCATCACGCCGGGTATCGGGTTTCGTGGAATCATCAGACCCAACGTGGTGGGACGAATCGATTACGGGTTTAGTAAAGAAGGCGGAGCCATCTTTGCCGGGCTTGATTTTCCTTACTAGGTGCATCCGCAGGCGCGCATACCGGTCGAACGATCTCGTGTCTTGAAACTCAGCGCCGCATGCGGCGTTTTCAACGGTAAGGATCTTGTGTAAGCGCTTGACATCATGTGGTTCCTATGTGAGACTCCACCCAAATTCAGTGCCTGTGCAGGGGATATCCGTTAGCGTATCGAACTGATACGGTGCTGACGGAAGAAGAAAGAAGGAGACCATCTATGTCGATTCTTAAGACGATCCATAGCCCAGCTGATCTGAAGCGTCTATCTCCTGACCGATTTCCGGTCTTGTGCCAGGAGATTCGTGAACAGATTATCGGAGCGGTCTCGAATGTCGGAGGACATCTGGCCTCGAATTTGGGTGTCGTCGAGCTCACGGTCGCCTTACAGTATCTCCTGGATACGCCGAACGACAAGATCGTTTGGGATACGAGCAATCAATCTTATACACATAAACTCCTCACTGGTCGGCGGGAACAATTTCATACGCTGCGGCAATATGGTGGGCTGAGCGGGTTTTGCAAGCGGGAGGAGAGCGAGTACGATACGTTCAACGCGGGCCATGCCGGCACCGGTGTATCGGCTGCCTTCGGCATGGTCGAGGCTCGAGAGCAGTTGAAGCAGAAGCACAAGGTTGTCTGCGTCGTGGGTGACGGTGCTATGACGGCAGGGATGACTCTCGAAGGGCTGCATCATGCGGGAGGACTTGGGAAAGACTTTCTCGTGATCTTGAACGACAATCAGATGTCGATCTCGAAAAACGTCGGCGCTATTTCCGCATATCTGAGTCGGACCATTACGGGTGAGTTCTACGGAAAGATGCGGGAAGAGACCGGACAACTGTTGGGCAAGATTCCCCACATTGGGTCCGACATGCAAAAACTCGCCCGTCGGGCGGAAGAACTCGCCAAAGGCGTGATTCTGCCGGGTTTGCTCTTTGAGGAATTGGGCTTCCAATACAGTGGTCCGATCGACGGTCACAACTTTGAGCATCTGCTCCCGACGCTTGAGAATGTGTTGAAGATGAAGGGGCCGGTCTTGCTTCACGTCATCACGAAAAAAGGGCTCGGCTACGAGCCGGCGATGAAGAACCCTGTGTGGTTCCATGCCTGCCCGCCGTTCGTTCTGGAGACGGGCGCCCCGGCGAAGAAGGCAGCACGTCCTTCCTACACGGCGATCGCTATGGATGCGCTGGTCAAGTTGGCTCGCGAGGATAAGCGTGTCGTGGCCATAACGGCCGCGATGTGCGAAGGCACCGGATTGACTACTTTTGAAAAGGAATTCCCGGACCGGTTGTACGACGTTGGCATTGCTGAGCAGCATGCCGTGACGTTTGCCGCGGGGCTGGCAGCACAGGGAATGAAGCCGGTTGTCGCGATGTACGCGACGTTCCTCCAGCGCGCGTATGATCAGGTCGTGCACGATGTTGCCACCCAGAATCTTCCGGTCACGTTCTGCATCGATCGTGGCGGGCTCGTCGCTGAGGATGGGACGACCCATCATGGCGCATTCGACTATGCCTACCTGCGCCACGTTCCCAATATGGTGGTGATGGCTCCGAAGGATGAAAACGAACTGCAGCATATGGTGAAAACTTGCCTGGATTATAACGGGCCGATTTCCGTGCGCTATCCGCGCGGGGTGAGCCTTGGCATGAAAATGGATCCGACTCCTCAGGCGCTCCCGATTGGGAAAGGTGAGCTCCTGAAACCAGGAACAGATGTCGCCATCTTTGCGATTGGTGTTTCTGTATGGCAAGCCGTCGAGGCAGCGGAGCGGCTCGGCAAGGAAGGCGTCTCCACGGCTGTCGTGAACGGTCGATTTGTCAAACCGCTCGATCAGGAGCTGATTGCGGATGTTGCCAAGCGAGTGCGGTATGTTGTAACTGTGGAGGAAGGTTGCAAAATCGGTGGATTTGGCTCAGCTGTATTGGAAGCCCTTTCAGATGCCGGTGTAACGGATGTGAAGACCAAGGTCTTAGGTTTGCCCGATTGGTACATCGAACAGGGGCCTCAAGATCTCTTGCGCGAGCGATATGGTTTGACTGCTGAAGGGATCTACCAAAGCGTGAAGGAACTGATCGGCAAGGCGCCAGCGGTAAAATCCCAGTTCACAGGCGCGACACAGGGCAGCCATCTTCCCCATGGCGACGAACAGGGTAGCTGAGTTAGGTTGGTGGGTTGGTTCACAGTATAAAGAGGCAATCAATACCGGATGCATATAGCACGGCGGAAAACTCGACAGATCTCTGTCGGAAACGTGAAAATCGGCGGCGGTGCTCCCGTTTCCGTGCAATCCATGTGTTCGACGGATACGCGCGATGTGGTTGCGACGATAGCACAGATTCACGAGCTTGAAGCTGCCGGCTGTGAACTCATTCGCGTGGCGGTTCCAGATGATGAGGCCGCACAAGTTCTTCCGCAAATTAAGGCGGCTATGACGGTGCCGATGATCGCCGATATCCACTTCGATTATCGCTTGGCCTTAAAAGCTGCGAAAGTCGTCGATTGTGTCCGTATCAACCCCGGCAATATCGGAGCCTGGTGGAAGGTGGAAGAAGTGATTAAGGCTGTGAATGAGCGGGGCATTCCCCTTCGAGTCGGTGTGAACGGAGGGTCACTCGAACGTCCTCTGCTGGAAAAATACGGTTGGCCTTCCCCGGAGGCGTTGGCAGAGTCGGCACTCAATGCCGTGCATGCGTTGGAAGACGTGGGCTTTACCAACCTGAAAGTATCGCTGAAAGCGTCGGACGTGCATCATGCCATCGATGCGTATTGGCTCTTTTCTCATCAATCGGATTATCCGCTTCACATTGGAATTACAGAAGCCGGGACAGCCATGACCGGGGCGGTGAAGTCTTCCATTGGCCTTGGGTACTTGCTTTCGCAGGGTATCGGAGACACGTTACGTGTGTCGCTGGCTGCTGATCCCGTCGACGAAGTCAAAGTCGGGTTTGAAATTTTAAAATCACTCGAGTTGCGTCATCGGGGGATTAATGTCATTGCCTGCCCGACGTGCGGGCGCGTTGAGATCGATGTTGTCAGAATGGCGAACGAATTGGAGAAAAAGCTGGGCCATATCAAGACTCCGTTGAACGTCTCGGTGCTCGGGTGTGTGGTGAATGGAATCGGCGAAGGTAAAGAGGCGGACATCGGGATCGCCGGCGGCGAGGGGAAAGGTATCTTGTTCAAGAAGGGTAAGCTTGTTCGTAAGGTTCCGATGGAAGAATTGATGGAAACCTTGATCCAGGAAGTGGAGCTGCTCGCCAAGGAAAAAGAAGCGGAAAGTAGTGGAGAAGCGGTCGTGCCTCCTCCCTCAAACGAGTGGGAATCACTGATGCCCCAATCGGAGCCTCGCTCAACGCTCGGAAAAGAGATCCCCGTATTACCTCACCGGTAGTCGCGCTCTGGTCAGCGCTTCTTCTGTTGCTTGATTCAAGCTCCCGACGGGTATGACGACGCGCTCTCGCGCGTCAAGAATCAGTGTCGTTACGCGAATGCGATAAAACTTCATGATTGATATGATTAAAGAGTTCGTTAGGTCAGATCTTTTTGCACGAGTGGTAAAACTTGGACTGGTCGTTGCGGCGATGGTGCACGGGTACATTATCTCTTTTGGGCGATCATTTCACTTTCGAGACATCGATATCCATCGCGAGATCGGACGGCGCTTTCTCTCAGGAGAATATCTCTACGCAAACGATTACTGCTACATGTATTTGCCGACCACCGGTATCTATTTCGCCCCCTTGCTTGTTCTCGACAGAAATCCAAGCCTGGCTTTGCGTTACGCCATCGCCATCGGCTGTTTGGTCATCACGATCATTCTGTTCCACCGGATGGTGTGCAGCTCCGAGAACTCGACAGGGTGGGGTGGACTACTGCTTGGCGTAGGCGTAGGCGCGTTGACGCTGCAATTTATCTTGAATGATCTCGACGATGGCGGCCCGCACCTCATACTGCTGGGCATTCTGGCTGGAGGGATTTATTCCATATGGGTTGGTCGGGAACGGCTGGGCGCCGCCTTAGTCGGGCTCGGCATTGTCCTCAAGATCACCCCTGCGCTCTTCGTGCTACTGTTTCTTTGGAAGAGACAGTGGCGTGTTGCGGCATACACGATGCTGGCCACACTTATCTGGATCGCGCTGCCCGTTTTGTATATGGGGCCTACGAGTTGGTGGGAACATCACACTGAATGGACACACAATGCCGTGATGTCAGTTTTGGATCGGCAGGCAGAAGGTCGGCAAGAAAACGAATTGCAAAAGGCCAACCTCTCTCTTCGGCATACTATGCTGCGGTATCTGGTCACGTATCCGCCGACGCATCGGCTTCGGCAAGTGGATCCGGGATACAAACCAGTCATGGATCTGCCCTCTCTTGCTGCCAATGCAATCGTCGCGATCGTGGGGCTCAGTCTGCTTGGACTCTTCGCGTGGTCAAGCCGGCGGGCGTTTCAAGGGCCGGGAGATTCCATGTGGGGGCGGGATTGCGCAGGAACCCTGATCCTTGCCCTGTTGTTCTCTCCGATCACCTGGGATCAGCACCTGGTGTGGCTGATACCGGCTGCGCTCGTGGTCGTGGCGGCTGCGGCCCGAATGAGCGGCAGGTTGACCGGCGCTGGGTATGTCGTATTGGCAGCGTATATCGTGCTCACAATGGTGTTGAACTATGAAGTGGTGGGTTCAGCCAAATGGGAGGCGCTGAAAAGCTATCACCATCTTGGTATCGCGATACTGATCTTATTCGGGCTTCTCCTCGCAAGTGCGGGTTCTCGGAACGGGCTCCAGTCGCCTTTTATGAAAACGAACCCCGGATCTTCAGCCACGGCAGGCGAGGGGTAGCACGGCGAGTGTGTTATGAGAGTTAAGCAGTCGGAGTAAAAGAAGGGGTGAACCTTGTGGGTTCAACTGCGTGTTGTGTTCAAGGAAACGAAGCGACTATAATGCCGCCTCCTGGGGCGCCGTACCCAAGTGGTAAGGGAGCAGTCTGCAAAACTGCGATGCAGCGGTTCGAACCCGCTCGGCGCCTCCAAACAGAGCGTGCTCGACCCGGAGCCGGTATGACTCTTCTCGGCGACGGGAGACGACATCTTCGGTATTTCTACTTTCTCATTCCACATGTCGTGAGCGCTCTTCCTGGTTCTAGGTTTATGGTCTTTGGCATGAGCGAGCAGATAATTACATCCATACACATCGGTATTGATCGAATCGTGCTCTCGGATGTCCAAGAAGGATGTCGCGCAGCGCTGGAGGGAAATCTGTGGGAGCGAGAAAATTGACGGCCTCTAGGCATGATGTTAAGATCCGGAAGAAACTTGTGCTTCCAGATGGGCTGCTTTAAGCAGCCGTTCAAATAAAGTAGCGCACAAAAAGTTCATTATGTAAGGAGAGCGGAATGGCTGTTCCGATTTCCCAGATGTATACAGTGGCCACGTATGTCCTTTCCCAGAAACTCAAGGGAGTGAAGCGATATCCTTTAGTGCTCATGCTTGAGCCTCTCTTTCGCTGCAACCTAGCCTGCGCAGGTTGCGGAAAGATTCAATATCCCGATCATGTCCTTGATAAACGGTTAACGCCCGAGCAATGCTGGGCGGCGGCGGAAGAATGCGGAGCCCCTATGGTGAGCATCCCTGGTGGTGAGCCGCTCATTCATCCTGAGATCGCACAAATCATACAGGGCTTAGTGGATCGGAAGAAATATATTTATCTCTGCACCAATGCGATCCTCTTGGAACGCAAGCTGGATGAGTACAAGCCCTCAAAATATCTTACGTTCAGTGTCCATATGGATGGACTCAAGGATGAACATGATTTGGCCGTCTGTCGAGATGGCGTCTATGACGTAGCGGTGAAAGCGATCAAAGCGGCCGTCAAACGGGGCCATCGAGTTACGACAAATACCACGTTGTTCGACGATGCAAATCCTGAGCGGGTCAGAAAGTTTTTTGATGAGATGATGGCGCTGGGCGTTGAAGGTATGACCATTTCACCGGGGTATAGTTATCAAAAAGCCCCGGACCAACAGCATTTCCTGAAACGGGCTCGAACCCAGGAACTATTTTCAAAGATCCTGACTCAGCCAAAATCGGGCTGGCAGTTTAATCAATCTCCATTGTTTTTGGATTTCCTCATGGGCCGGCGTGAATACCAGTGCACTCCTTGGGGTAATCCGACCTATAACGTCTTTGGATGGCAGAAGCCTTGCTATTTGCTTCAAGAAGGTTACACGAAGACGTTTCGGGAGTTGATGGAATTGACGGAGTGGGAGAATTACGGAACCGGTCGAAATGAAAAGTGTGCTGATTGTATGGTCCATTGCGGCTATGAGGCGTCGGCTGTTGAGGATACGTTTAGCACTATCTCCGGTTTTGCACGAACGGCTAAATTAACCATGTCGCCTACTTCTCGTTAGTGGTTAACCGCTCAACGTTCATCGTAGCCAGGGCCATATGTTTAGTAACGTATGGATTGTGGTGAGCGGCCTCTTGAGATGACTGACACCAAAAACCATACCGCTGGTATCGCTGGCTCTCTTGAAGGACGAGTATTCACGCCAGGCTCAATGCAAGAGGCTGCGGAAGCGATCGAGCTTGCGTTCGATTACCGTGGCGACGTGACCTTGATGTTACGGTCCGGTGAATCGGTGGCTGGATACATCTTCAATCGTCAGGACGACGGCAGTGATCCCTATCTTGAACTATTTCCTGCGGACCGTCCGAATCCTCGGTGTATTCCGTACCGCGACATCGTCACGATTGCATTCACGGGTGAAGATACAGCAAACGGCAAGTCTTGGGAATCCTGGGTATCAAAAAAGGAGTCAGAGCGTCGAGCGGAAGCCGATAAAAGTGAGGCAGTCGCACGTACGAAAGGCTATCTCTGATCCACTCTCCCTTACTGCTGATTCTGAAGAGACGACGCACTCCCGTATTACCCCAACATGCCGACTGTTTCGTTGACAAAGATTTGACTCTGTGCTAGAAACCCCTGCCCAAACAGAATGCGCTCGCTGTGATGGAGCGTGTGCGTCTTCGAAGGAGCAAGCGACGAGTCGGCAATCAAGTTTGCAGCGTAATGGACGACGTCGAATAGGGTTAGGCGTCCTAGCTTGCTGTCTCGCGACAAATGCCGTGTTTCCTCCAGTTGCTCGCACCACTCATGAGGCGGACCATCGTTTCATGGTTGAAGGGTATGTGTGCGGAGCGGACGGGAGTGCGATATCGAACGTAGACGTACTCGCTAAAGACACGAAAATTTCGTATGGGCAGGTTGTGAGAACGGATGGAGATGGGTACTACAAGGCAATCTTTCATCTGCACAACGACAATCTCGGAGATCCCCTTCTTGTAGAAGTCAGGGGGGAACAGCAACATCTGAAAGTTACCTTCGATTCGAAGGACCTTGAAAGTGAGCGAAAGATCCAAGTTAACTTTGGAACTGGTTGTGATGCGAGTAGCCCTCCTGTCTGGCTGTGGTGGGGAAGTGGCGCGATGGTCCTGGCCGCTGGTACCATTATCGGTATGAAGCTTGTCCGTTCTCAGCGGAGGCAGGAGCGGGGCAAAGGGAAATCGCAAGGTAAGCGTAAATCATAATCGCCGATGACGGGCCTTGGGGGCTGCGGAGTGCCTCGCCGAATCGGTCGAGAGGTGGGCGAGGGTCGGTGTGCAGAGTGATCAAGTGGGTGGAGCCGGAACGCTTTTGTTAGGGGTGTAAACACCTCGGCAGAAGCGTTTTTTATTGCGCAATGAGGTTTTCGTCGCGTACTCGCTGAAAGTCGCCGTTCCAGGAGTGGGGTAATCGAACGATGTCGTTAGAGTGGAGATGGGTAAGGCCCGTATTGGCGGCCATGAGCATCGGGCTGCTCGCAGGGTGCACTCAAGGTGGTGATGAGGGGCCAATCGTTCCACCACCTCCGGCACCGGCTGAATATGCCGACAAGCATATGCCGCCAGACTGGTGGGAAGATGCCCGGAAACTGGAAGAGGGCCGAAAGCTCTACCTCGGTGAGGCAAATCCAGATGTAAAATGCGCCAGCTGTCATGGGAGTGATGGGAAACCTGTAAAAGCAGGGGCCACAGATTTTAGGAATCCTGAGCGCATGAAGTTGTATTCCGATTCCGTGTGGTTTTGGCGCATATCTGAGGGGGTTCCCAATACCAAGATGAAGGGTTGGAAGAGCAAACTCTCAGAGGACGACGTATGGAAGCTCGTGCTGTATGAGCGGAATTTTGGACTGTCGGGGAAAATATGGAATGAAGAAAAGAACCAGTGGATGGATGCGGGTGGCAAATGACCGGAAGTGAGGTCGTGCGGCCATCTGCATCAATTCGAGAGGCATGTAACGTCAGAGTTGTGAGCCTGTCGAATTGAGAATCTTGGCGAGGTTCAGCAAGCAAGGGGGCATTGAGGTATCGTGAAAAAAATGTGGCATGGTCTCCTGGCTCTTGTCGTGCTTTGCGTGTGTGTTGCGCCCACTGTCTACGCCCAGGAGCTTGGAGCGTCCTCGGTGGATTTTCCATATACAGGCAATCGGACGGCCGTCTGGGTCGTTGCGCAACTTCATATTCTATTCGCCGCCTTCATTCTGGGAGCCCCGATCTTCGTTGTCATATCTGAGTGGCTGGGCTATCGCAAGCAAGACCCACGCTACGATCGCATGGCGAAAGAGATCACCAAAGTCACGGTTATCCTCTTTAGTATGACGGCTGTGACCGGAGGCTTATTCATTTTTATCCTCCTGGCAGCCTATCCTCAATTCACAACCTGGTTCATCAATCAATTCTACGTCGTCTTCGCGATCCTCTATCCGGCGCTGTTCATCGTAGAGACAATCCTCATGTATGCCTATCTCTATACCTGGGACGTCTGGAAAGGTGAAAAGAAGGGGCGACACATCGCGCTGGGCATAGTCTTGAATCTCGTCTGTTTGCTCATTCTCTTTGTAATCAATGGCCCCACGTCGTTCATGAACACTCCGCCAAAGGCCGAGGGGATCTCGCCCCAGGATTTCCTCGCGGCGGCGACCTTGTGGGATAAGGTTGCGAATCAAAGCTGGTTCCCTCTCAGCCTGCATAGGATCGACGGCAATGTCGCGTTCGGTGGCTTTATTGCCGGTATGATCGCCGCCTACATGTACATGGGCTCGAAGACGCAAGAAGAGCGAGCCTATTACGATTGGATGGGCTTCGTCGCGATTTGGATTGCGGTGGGCGGGTCGCTCTTGCAGCCGTTCACGGGGCTGTTGCTGGCGTACGAAATGTGTGACTACGATTTTTCGTTTTGCCCTTACATGATGGCCGATCAGCTCTCGATGTTTTTCGAGGTGCAGGGAATGATGATCGGGCTGCTATTCTTGGCGATCAACTACTATAGTTGGCTCAGCGTGAAGCGAATCGAGGGAGCTGAAAAGGTGCGGATGACGATCCTGGCTCCCATTGTCCTGGTTGCCGTGCTTCCAGTGACGATGTGGGTGATGAACACCTACTGGATTCCTGATCCGATGTCACTGGCTTTCTTGCTGCCCCTGGTCTTGTCACCATTCCTATTGGGGCGATTGGTTTCCGTGACCGTTTCTGCACGGACTGTCATCAAGATCGGCTTTATCGTGATGCTCATCAGCGATGCGGTGTGGCTCACTCCCAGTGGTTTCGTGGCTACTGGCAGTGATATGCCTGATGAGCTGAAGCTCCCGGAAGGATGGGATTATCTCGCGTCGATGCCGGCGAAGCTCTCCGCGATTATCGTGTTGGTGTTTGTGACCGTAGTCAATTATGTTCTCTACAACAGAACCATCAAGCAGGGGACGATTCTGTGGGGGAAAATTGATTTTGTCGCGCAATTCGTCCTGATTTTCTTGGCGTTCATCTCCACGTGGATCATGGGGCTGATGGGAGCCGTCAGGTCACTGCTCAAAAAATACTTTCATGCCTACAGCCTGGTGTCGGACTTCACGGTGGAGTCATTTACGCCGACGCTTTCCTATTCTGCATGGTGGATTACCGGGATTACCGTCAGCTTTCTCGTCATTGTCACGCTGGCTGCGCTGGTGGCGCTCCGCCCATCCGTTTCGAAAGTGCGTGAACCGGAGATGAACCCAGTTCCTGTCGGAGTGAAGTAAGTAGGGGTCATCGCAACGTTGGTAAGCTTTATCAGTATTCAGAAGGTGGATCGTGTTTAAGAAACTTGGCATTGCGTTGTTGGTTGGTGGGGCAGTCGTGACATTTGCTCATTCGCAAGAAGTGCCGTCTGACTTTCAGCTGCTGTGGGCAATCTTTGCGATGATCGGTGCCCTGGTCTTTATGTTGCTCGATGCCAAACCGCTTACGACGATGAGCGGTGGGAAGTCGTTCCTGGCGGTCGTCGCATTTTGGATTTTCATCGTGACCGTCTGCATCGCCGGTGCGTCTCTGTTGCCTCAGTTTGATCCGGAAGATGAGCGGGAAAAAATTTCCAAACTACTGGAGAAGCAGCGAGCCGCCTCGCAGCAAGGAAAGGCGGACGAGTTGATCGCTCGTGCAAAGGCTCTTGATGAGCAGGTAAAAGCTCTAGAAGAACGGCTTAAGGGTTTGGGTGGGAGTCAAGTTGCAACGGCCACTACGACACCACCGGCTGGGGATAAGCCTCCTGCAGGAGCCGGCGGGGGTGGCGGAGCCGCAGGCGATGTGATGAAGGTGGGGGAGGAGCAGTGGCAATTACAGGAATGTTACAACTGCCACAAGCTAAGGGGTGAAGGTGGAAAGAAACGGGGCCCCGAACTGGATAACATCGGCACGCTGCTGACGGTCGAAGAAATTCAACAGAAAATTGTAGACCCCAAGAGTTTCATGGCTGAGGGGTATGATAAGGAATGGCAGAAGGGCGTGATGCCGGACAAGTTTAAGGATCTCATGGATCCCAAAGAAATGCTGGCGCTCGCCACCTGGTTGGGTACCTTCAAGAATACCTCAGTGAATACCCCGAAGCCTATCAAGAAGAAATAATGCTGCAGCCAAAGCTGAAATCTAAAGTCCGGTGCACGGACCTCGACATCGGCGAAGTCTCGAAAGTTGTGCTTGATCCGCTCTCCCACGAGATCAGTCACATTGTGGTGTCGATGAACGGGAACGGCGAGCGGCAGGTTGCGATGGGCCACGTGCAGGCTGTTACCGAAGATCTTGTGCAGCTAGGTACGCCCTCGCGGGATATTTTGGCGTTGCCTCCGTTTAAGCGGGAAGACTACGTCACCACGCATGAAGTGGAGATCTCGCATCTCGAAGACAATATCCATGTCACGCCAGGGGAGGTGTTGGTACCTCTGCCTGACCTCGAAAAGAGCGTCAAGCGCCGCACGTTTTTCATGAATTTCACCCATGTCATCGGGTTCTTGATCGGACTGCCCATAGCCTATCCCATTCTTCGTTACCTCATGAAGCCCATGTACGCGGATTTTGACAACCAATGGCTGAACGTGGGAAACGTAAGCAAGATCAAGAAAGAGGACGTTGGGGTACAGTTCGAGTACAAGAAAAAAATGAAGGAAGCGTACATGCCCGAATACGAAGTTGAGAAGAACGTCTGGGTTGTGCGCGCGACTCCCGAGCTTCTCGAGAAAGTCTATCAGGGAAAAGATGAAGAATTCCATGACGCCAAGGGGACAGTCATCTGGACCAATAAGAAAGAGATGCCGTACATCGCATTTTCCGGTAAATGCCCGCATCTCGGATGCGCGTACAAGTGGCGCAACCATAAAGCCCTCGGCCCGGTGTTCCTTTGTCCGTGCCATTTGAGTATCTATGATGCGGCAGGAAACGTGTTGGACGGCCCTGCCCCGCGCGGCCTTGATGCCTTGCCCGTGCGGGTTTCCGCGAGCGGTGAGGTGGAAGTCATTGACATGGAGTTCAAGGCTGGTACGAAAGCACAAGTGCGGATAGTTTGAAACCTAGCGATATGGATAGTAAACACTCGTCCCCTGCAGCACTCCCTGATCATCAGCCTAGCACGATCGAAAAGCTCGTTGCCTTCCTTGACGAACGGGTCGGACTCAAGGAAATGCAGGCCAAGATGCTCAATGAACCGATTCCAGGCGGCTCTCGTTGGGCCTATGTCTTCGGCTCAATCCTCTTGTTCATCTTTGCGATGCAGGCGGTGACGGGTACTCTGCTGATGTTTTACTATGTCCCCACCACCGACCATGCGTATGACAGCACTCAATATATTATCCATGACGTCGATTATGGTTGGTTTCTGCTGGGCTACCACTTCTGGGGATCCAGCGCGATGGTTGTATGTGTCGTGGCGCATATGTCTCAAGTCTTTCTCTGGGGGGCATATAAAAAACCAAGAGAATTGCTCTGGCTTGTCGGTTTAGCTTTGTTTGGGATTGTGATCACCTTTGGCTTTACAGGGTACCTTTTACCTTGGGATCAACGGGCATTCTGGGCGACGACGGTGGGCGTTGAAATCTTGGATAAAACGCCTATTGTCGGTGACTTTATCGCCAGGTTTCTCAAAGGGGGGCCGACTCCGGGTCAGATGACGTTGAGTCGCTTTTTCGTCCTTCATGTGATGATTCTTCCGGCCGCCCTCATGGCGCTAGCCGGGCTCCATTTGTTTTTATTTCGGGTGGCGGCTCCTGCTGGACCATTTAGTGGGACGAAGGAAGAGATCAAGGCTAAGACCGACTACTTCTTCCCCCGGCAAATTTGGAAGGATATGGTCGGAATGGCCTTCGTCTTTGCCGGAATCTGCGCATTAGCCCTGTGGGAACCGGTCGTTCTACTGGACCAAGCCGCACCTGACCCTGGGGACTACCATCCCGAACCGGAATGGTATTTCCTTTTTTATTTCCAACTTCTCCGGTTGAAAATTTTTGCAGGCGAGTTCGGGCAATTTCTTGGCGCGGTTGCGTTGCCGGTCGTCTTCATGGCATTGCTCGTGGCCCTTCCGTTCTTCGATAAGGATCCGGAGCGGAATATTTTTAAACGACCGATTGCCTTGATCAGCTGGATCGCCATCATGGTGGTCATTGTGTTGTTCACGGTTGCCTCAGTGATTAACCGAGAGTTCCTGGATTAATGCTGGTACCCATTCGTTATGGCTGAAGAACGCGAATCGATGTCTCCGACGAAGATAGGTTTCAGCATCCTCTGGTCCGCCTGTTGGACCGGTATGGTTGTGAAATCGGTCTTTGCCGTTCTTCTCTTGACGATGGGATTGGTGCATTTTGAGGGGAGATTTGGGCTTGCCGTCGTTATGCTGCTGATCAGTCCGGTCACCGTCTTTGCGATTCCGATCCTCATGGCCGTGTTTGGCGCGCACTTTGGTGAAGGGATCGGTCTCGAGATCCTGTTCTGGCTCTCGATTCCAGTCGATATTTGGGCGCTCGGACTGGTTGGTCGTACGTTTTTCCTTGAACGGCTACGAAAAGAGCCGCCCGATGGACTTGGACTTGCCATTTGGTGGAGAGCGGCTCTCGTGGGAGCCTTCTTCCTCCCAGTCCTCTGGGGTATCGTAAGTTTCATCACGGATAACGCGATTACCGCGTCTCATTCGATGGCTGAAATGGAGAGTTTAAGACATATTACGGATACGGGTCTTCCGGTGGCGGAACGAATCGGCCTTGAATTGACAATCTGGGGCTCGATCTCTTCAGCCGTGTTGATCGCGTTATCCTTGATTGGAGTATCCATTCTCGGGCAAATCATTCGGCGCATATCGGAAGATTGCCGGCCGACTTCAGAAAGTTATCAAGGACTCATTACTCGGTGGGACCTCATGCGTGTACCGACCGATCAGGGATTGCTCTTAACCTCGTTGGCTGGTGTCGGTGTCGTGTTCTCTCTGATGTTTTGGTCGATACTTCCAGTGACGACTCCCCATCCGCATGAATGCTGTAAAAAACCTGACGTACCGGTCGAGCCGGTATTTAAACCGGTCGAGTCGTTGAGCAGCAGTGCCCAGCGTGTTGCGACGCTTGCGGCACAAATTGAAGCCATGGAGCAGCAAAAAGCCGCCACAAAGGGTCAAAAAGCAAAAGGCAAGGGGAAGACCGAAGGCGGAACGACCGCAGATTCAACGGCCAAGACGAAACCGTAACTTACGAGGTGATGTGGTGAGTGTCATACGACAAGAGACGGAAACGATTCAACCAGCTTTCCGAACCGTCAAAAGCCACGGCGGATGGGTTGCAGGTCTCTTGTTGACGGCGGCCTGGCTAGCGCTCCCTTCGATCGGCATCGCAGCAGAGGGCCCGGCGGCCGGTCCGACTGAATATCGCGATATTCCCTATATCGGCAGCCGGAACCTGGTTTGGATTGTTGCACAACTGCATCTCTTGCTCGCTGGGTTTGTTTTAGGGGTGCCGATCTTCGCGTGGCTCTGTGAAGTCATCGCTTGGCGAGGAGGGGAAAAACGTTATGACAAGCTCGCCAAGGAGTTTACCAAGCTTCTGACATCAGCCTATGCCACGACCGCCTTGTTCGGCGGTATTCTCTTGTTTCTATTGGTGGCGTTCTATCCAAAGCTAATGAATTATTTGACGGATGTCTTCTTTCCGTCGTTTTTACTCTACTGCCTGTTGTTCCTGCTCGAAACGGTGACCCTCTATCTCTATTGGTATGGGTGGGATGCCATGCAGGATGGTAGGAAAAAAACGTTGCATGTCTTTCTGGGGTTTCTTCTGAATTTCTTCGCTTTGTTCATTATGATCGTGCCCAACGCCTGGGCCACGTTCCAATCCAGCCCGGTTGTGCTTTCAGAAGGGACTGCCTTTGAGCGGGCTTGGGCTGCGACGTGGAATCCGACGTGGTGGCCGATCAACATCCATCGGCTCATCGCCAACGTCGTGCTTGGCGGGTACATCTGTGGAGCCTATGCCGGAGTTCGGTATCTATCCGTCAAAAGCAAGGAAGATCGGGAGCATTACGATTGGATGGGATATGTCGGGAACTTTATCGGCGTGTTCGGTCTGTTGGCCCTGCCGTTTGCCGGATATTGGCTCATGCGGGAAATCTATCAGTACAACCAGCAAATGGGCATTACACTGATGGGAGGATTTCTCTCCTGGCTCTTCATCATCCAGGCCATGCTGATCGGGGTCTTGTTCCTTGGATCGAACTATTACTTCTGGCTGGGGATTACCTATCGCATTCCCGGATCGGAAGCGAAGTATCGTCGAGCCATGTTGATGATGTTAATCAGCCTGTTGCTGTGCCTTGCCGTGTGGATGACCCCGCACTCACTTGTGGCCAGCATTGAAGAAGCTCAGAAAATGGGAGGTGCTCACCATCCATTACTAGGAGTCCTAGGCGTCATGTCGGCCAAAATGACGGTCTCGAACCTCATGATTCTTATTACCTTCATGAGCTTCGTGATGTATTGGCGGGCGGGGAAACAGGATACAGCGGGGTGGGCGAAGTTTGGAAAAGCAGTGATGGGTGCGGTGTTGGTGGTGGCGAGTCTTGCCGTCATTGTCCTTGGAGTGTGGGGATATTTTGTACCGGCGATCGTTCGCATTAATTATTTCTCCACATCTCAGGTGGCGATTGTCGGCTTCGTTATTCTCACGATCACGCCGTTGACGGCGCTGTTGCTCAAGAGTGCCAAGACGACGACGGAGATGGTCTGGGGCAGCATGCCTCCGCGCGCCGGGTATGCCCTCGTCCTCAATGCGGTCATGGTGATCCTCCTCATGACGCTCATGGGGTATGCGCGATCTTCTTCCCGCGTCCATTGGCATGTGTATGGCGTGATGCGTGATACGTCGCCGTATGCTTATTCGCCGGCTCTCGGCAGCGCGTCACTGATTATGGCCTTTTGCACGTTTTTCTTCTGCATTCTCGTCGCGTTTATCTTCTGGGTTGCCACCATGGGCGATAAGTACAAGACCGCTTCTGGA
The DNA here is from genome assembly GCA_902500755.1 of uncultured Nitrospira sp. Classification (GTDB taxonomy): domain Bacteria; phylum Nitrospirota; class Nitrospiria; order Nitrospirales; family Nitrospiraceae; genus Nitrospira_D. The sequence continues at coordinate 6,572 of CABVRV010000023.1, read as the reverse complement.
GCAGGAAAGGGAGACCTGCCGCACGGTATTCCGGCGATGGCCGGAGGGGCTCCAGAAGAGCGTCAGCAGCAATAGGTGAGCGTCATGCTTCAAGAAGACACAGAACGACACACTTACGGGTTGGAGAGCTATGAGTGAAGTCGCACAACTACAATTAATCGCACTGTCAATCGTCGGGATCGGGATTCTGATCCTTCTTTTCATCAAGGCTGTCTTTCTCCGGGTCACGGGATTTGTGGCCATCGTATTGGGGCTGTTCTCGCTCATGTCCCTCGCCGTACCGCAGTTGGCGTCTCTCCCTCCGGCAGAGGAAAAGATCGACATTGCCAGTATCAAGACCCCGACGGACATCGCCGCCATCGGGCAAACTGTCTTCTTCAGCAAAGGGCAATGCGCATTGTGTCATTCCATCGGTCCAAGCGAATCCGCCCGTTGTCCGGATTTAAAGGGAATTGGGGCGAAACTGAGCAAGGATTTCCTGTATGAAAGCCTGACGGATCCTCAGGCGTTCGTGTATCAGGATTACCGCCATGGGGGTGTGCCGAAGGAATATCCGGCAACGATGCCCGCAATCGACAAGGATCCGATCGGGCTTTCGAAGAATGAAATCTTGGCCGTCATCGCATTTCTTCAACAAATGAGCGGTGAGCCGATCTCTGTCGGCACGTCGGAGCTCGAAATACCGGGTCAGGCACCGCCAGCCCCGGTAAAAACGGCTAAATCTGCTCCATTGGCTATTGCACAAGCGCACTAGGGGGGAACGTATGGGCGCGTTAGGTAAGCCGATCATACTCATGATAGCCATGTATTTGTTCCTGAAGTTTGTGCTGCCGTATATCCCAGGCTCAGCGCCACTTCCCTCCAGCCTGATATTTCTCTATCTCCTGCTGACGGCAGCCGGTATCGTGATCTTTGAAACGTTGAGCGGAGAATCGAAGGAGGCCTTTTGGGGGCCGATGCAGCGGTTCCTGACCGGAGAGAATATCGGAGGGTTGCAGGCGCTTCGCTATGGAATCCTTGTTCTGTTTCCTCTACTGATAGGATGGCAAACCTACGGCAGCACCGCATCGAGCGATGCTCCACCGGCGGAGAGCAGGACGATCCATCCTGCACCGCCAGGAGAGTACACGGGGTTGTCAAACCCTGTCCCCAAGACTCCGGAGAATATTATGCAGGGGAAAGGGTTTTATGCGGCCTTTTGTTCCCCTTGTCACGGTGGAAATTTTGATGGCAAAGGGCCTGCTGCACGAGGCTACAATCCTCCACCCGCCAATTTTGCCGATCCCACGACGATTGCGATGCTGCAGGAAAGCTATCTGTTCTGGCGCATCAAAAAAGGCGGCGTCGGTCTTCCGATCGAAGGTGCGCCGTGGAAGTCTGCCATGCCCCGTTGGGAATTGGAATTGCCGGACGAATGGATTTGGAAGATTATCATGGGGGAATACGATGGAGCGCACCAATCCCCACGGACGTGGGAGTAATGGGAACAGAAGAATGGCGTGGACAGGTCTAGTTGCGTACGGAGAGTGAGGCCAGCATGAAACGGGTGAATCACGTGATGAAGCGTGTTCTGCGGGGCGCGGTAGTCGCAATCGCAGCGATGACTATCGCAGAGGCATCCCTCAGCTTTGCGCAGGAAAGCGTAGCGGTAAAGGCTACGATTGTCACCGGTGGGTTGCCCGTCGATGATCCCAATGCCGCGATCTGGAGCAGCGCAATGCCGGCGACGTTTCCCATGTCGCCACAAGTTCATTGGCCGAACCGTATTCAAGAGGTGACGGTCCAGGACGTATCTGTCCGAGCATTACACGACGGCAATCAGGTTGCTTTTCTTCTCGAATACAAGGATCCCAGCGAGGATCTAGACGACGCGGCGGCATTCGAGTTTATGGTAGGAGACAAAAAGGCGCACTTTGCTCACGGGCAGCCAATGCTCCAGGTTGAAGGTGGCCCGGTCAATATCTGGTTTTGGAAACATAAAGACGACAAGGCCGTCGATATGACCGCCAAAGGCTTCGGGACATTGAAGCCTCAAACGCATCAAGATGTGAAGGCAAAGGGAGCCTACGCAAACGGTGGCTGGAAAATAGTCTTTTCCCGCACCTTATCGACTGATCATCCTGAAGAGGATGTTCAAATCATCCCGGGAGAATTCATCAGTATCGCTTTTGCGGTCTGGGACGGACGAAAAGACGCCGTGGGAGAGTTGGTGGAAAAAGGGTCTCAAAAAGCCGTTTCCTCCTGGTGGTATTTCCGAGCCGATGCCCCGCCAGATTATTCCAGCTACATGTACGCAGCGATAGCCGCGGTAGTGGCCTTAGGATTTCAATTTGTCCTGATCCGAAAACTCAAGAAAGGGCAGTGAGCATGAAGGCGGCAAGGCTGGGTCTCATCGGATTGATGGTTGGCGCGATAGGGGTAGTAGCAGCGCTCACCGGAGGTTGCGCGAGTGAGCAGGAGAAGCGTGGTCACGAACTCTATACGCACTACTGCAGCGATTGTCACGGTGAGAGCGGTAAGCAAAATCAAGGGTTCAACTGGCCGGCTATGCCTGATCCAAAGCCGAAAGACTTGTCCAATAAGTCTGAGATGGGAACGTTCACGGACCAAGAACTCTTCGCTACTATTTCACGTGAGATGCTGGACACCAGTGAAGAAGGCGGCGATGAGATCGGAGACGATGACTTCGCGGTTCCGACGATGCCGACGTTCAAATATACCCTTTCAGAGGATGAAATCTGGGCGATCGTCGGCCATGTGCGCACGCTCCACGGCATGAAGATGGAATTCAATGTGGAGGCGCGCAAAACATCCCTTGATGAAGGGCTGAAAGCCGCACAAACGAAGTTCGAACAAGCCAAACAGGCCTATGAAGCGGCGGAAAAGAAGGCCAGTGACGAAGCAGAGCGGAAAAGTGAGGAACTGAATAAAGATGTGGATGTGGATGAATCCGCCTATGCTGCCGAACAGGAGGCCATGGGTCAAGCCAAGAAAGAGCTGGATGCGGCTCAGGTTGCCCTGAATAACTTCTCGACCAGACCGGGAAGAGGAGTCAGTATCCCAAGGCCGGATTTAACGGTCAAACCTGCAGAAACCGCCGCATTGATTGAGCGCGGCAAACGACTGTACGAGAATAAATACGGTTGCAACGGCTGCCATAGTCTTGCCGACGAAGGTGGCAAGATTGGTCCTGCCTTAGATCGAGCTGGATTTCGGTTGAACGCCACCTGGATCTACCGCTGGCTGAAGAATCCACAGGCCATGGATTCAGCCACGCGCATGCCGGCATTAGGATTGAATGATGCAGACGCAAAGGCCGTGACGATGTACGTGGCCACCTTGCGGGCACCGAAAACGGAGCCAGTTGAAGAGAAGCCTGTTGAGAACCCTTAAATCAGCAAGCCTCCAAGAAGTCCAATAAGTAGAGTGGTCCCGACCCATACATGCGCGCGGAACATATCGAATGCCTGAACCGGTGTGATCGGTTTACGTAGCTGATAGACTTGGAACATGAAGAACGCGACCACACCCAGGAGCGCGATGTAATAGGGCCATCCTAACTGAGCAAGCCACCCTACGGCGGTCAGAAACGCTACCATAACACCAAATGCCATGCCCACCCCTCGGTGTATGAACCGCCCAAAGTATAGGGCAGCGGACTTGACTCCGATGTGTCGATCATCGTCTTGATCCTGGACCGCGTAAATCGTATCGTAGGCGACGGCCCAGGCGGCTGTCGCTCCAAAGAGGCACCAAACCTGTGCGTCCAACTTTCCTTGTACCGCTGCCCAGGCCATGACGGTTCCCCAGCCGAAGGCAATGCCAAGCATGGCCTGTGGGATATGAATCCACCGTTTAGAGTATGGGTAGAGGGCTGCAAGCAAGACCGCGATTGGAGCGAGCCCGGTCACGATGGGAGGAAGCAGAAGCAGGAGGCACGCCGCTAATGTCAGCAATGCACTGAGTAGTATCACGGCTTGGCGTCGGGATAACTCACCTGAGGCCAAGGGCCGAGTTTTCGTCCTGGTGACTTGCCGATCGAATCTTTGATCTGCTAAATCGTTCATGATTACTCCAGCGCTCCTCATCAAGAACGATCCACCAAGAAATATGGCAAGCAGATGAAGTGGTGGAACGCCGCGAGCCGCCAGTATCAGGGCCCACAGCGTGGGGAGTAGCAGTAAGTAGGTGCCCGTTTGATTCTGCAGGCGGATCAACCGCGCAAGTGCGGACCAGGGTATTCCTGGCGTGACAGAAGAAGAGGAATCTACCGGAGTAGACATGACCCGACCTTAACGGAGGGGAAAAGGGCTGTCAATGCGCCTTCAGCGGTTGTGACGTATCAGGGAATTCGGTATAACCACAACGTGACACGAGAACTCGCAGAACAACATCGTGGATTTCCAGCGTGTCGCTCCCTCATTTCGGGCTGGGTGATCACATTCGTGCTCCTTTCGATGGCGAGCTGTTCCATGTTGAATCGGGAGAAGGAGCCGACCAATCCAGACCCCATCTCCCTCACGCCGACCATCTGGTTTTCACCGAGCGGAACGACGGCAGAAATTTCTTACCAGAATGCCTGTCACGAGACGGTGGCGATGCCCATGGCCGATATCCTTCTTGGTTCTGTCCCAAACAAGCTGGCACGAGTTTTTACCGGTGTAACGGCACACAACCACTCTGAAGACCTTCTCTCATCTGACGGCGTGATCGAAGTGGGCGTTGGTCTGAGACGGATTGATCTAGAGGTTCCAACACAACGACCGGGAGCATATCAAGCGACCGCCACGGTCGGGCTTGAAATGGTATTTTTAGCTCGGGATGGCGCCATGCTTTTCAGCGGAAAGCTCGAAGGCACAAATCGTGGAACGGTGGAGGTGGTTGATCAATCCTGTGAAGTGACGGGACTGGATGCTATCGTTCAGGATGCCATCGGATTAGTGACCGAGGGGCTGGTTCAGCAAATGGCCCAATCCGTGAAGATTCGAGAATACGCGGCCCAGCGGGACGCGTGGGTTCCACCGGCCTCCCATCCCACACCACCGTCTGAAAGGACGGTTGAATCGTCTCCTCCCGTGGAGCAGGAAACGAGGGAAGAACCACTGGCTCCTACGGGCCAAGGGGTTGAACCAACCCATCTCAGTTTTCGGGCCATCATACGAGATGAAAGTCGTGATCGGGTGCTTGAACCGGATGAATCAGTCACGATCCACCTCGAGGTGATGAACGAAGGGGTTGTGGAAGCCAAGGACGTGGTGATCCTGGTCCAAGGGAAAGCGGGGTTAGATCATGTATTCCCGCCAGAAGTCGTCGTGGGCTCTATTCGGCCTGGAGAAATCAAACGTCTTTCTGTGACGAAACGAGTCACGGTGACGGAAGAGACTCTTCCGGGTGAACTGACATTGAATTTGCGGTCCGCCAGTCCAATGGCATCTGTTCCGCCGCCCAAGATATTCAGCCTGGGGATCAAACCCAAGCGTGGCGATCTAGCGTCGTTACCGGATGTTGACCAGATGCCGGCATCGCTGATGACGGGGAAACAGCCAAGGGCCGTCATTATTGCGATTGGAGTGGGAGCGTATCGGGACGAACAGGTACCGGTCATGAAGTATGCAAGTCACGATGCGGCGGTCATGGCGGAGTATTTGCACGCCATCGGCAGCGTTCCACGTGAGCGGATGCGTATTCTGCTCGATCGTCAAGGTGCGCAACAGGAGTTCGAAGAGACGTTCAAGCAATGGCTTCGCAAGCGTGCGGATGCCGAGACCGTGCTGTACGTCTACTTCTCCGGCCGAGCGGTCGTGGATAGCAGTACCGGGGAGGTCTTGCTTGTCCCCTATGACGGAACGCTGTTCGACCCGGAGCATCTGTATCCCCTTAGAAGATTGCAGAAGTTGGTCTCCCAGCTCCCAATTCGGAGGGCGATCTTCATGTTCGACGCTTCGCTGGATCCGTCTCCAGGTGCCGATCTGACAACCATGCCGTCGCCTGATTGGCCATCGGAGATGGATGAACAACGGAAAGATGTGGAGATGTGGATGGTTGGAAATCGAAGTTTGCAAGAGGCTAATGTCTATGACCTAGGGAAACACGGCTTGTTTACCTATTATCTCTTGAGAGGACTGCAAGGGGTTGCCGATCTGGATCGAGATGGGATCGTCATGGCAGGTGAACTGTGTCTCTATGCTCGAGGCCAGGTGACGCGTGTCGCTCGTGAACAATTCAGCAACAAGCAAGACCCTCTTTGCGTACCTTCCATAGGACGTGGCGCGATGATCCGTATCCATCCGATCGCCAAAGGGAATAATCCAAAGCCCGTTCAGACAGAGAACATACGGGAAGAGCCTTCTACTGATTCAACCGGTCCGGCTAAAAGTCCTATCCTTGTTGGACCATAGCATGGAGAGGCAGCGGTTCACTTCATTGACAGGCTTGCCGGTGGCCGTTATCATGCCAGCCACTGGTGCGTCACTACTTCATTCTGTTTTACTAAGATGCCGGCGTAGCTCAGTTGGTAGAGCAGCGGTTTCGTAAACCGCAGGTCGCCCGTTCAATCCGGGTCGCCGGCTCCA
>CABVRV010000022.1 GCA_902500755.1 uncultured Nitrospira sp. | reverse complement strand
TCGAACAAGAGCAGATGCGTGTCGAACTCCGACGCAAAGTGGCCCAACTCACGGCGCTGCATCGAGCAGGACTCTCATTCAGCTCAACCTTTGAACGTGACGCCCTCCTGCACCAAGTGTTGGAAGCCCTCACACATGAGCTCAACTACAACAGTGCTATGGTTTCCATGTTTGATCCATTCGAGCACACCATCGAGCACATTCGTCTGATTGGAGCGCCTCCGGAGGTCGAGGCGTTCGCCCAGTCGTGCCGGATTCCCATCACCGATCGAGAAAGTCCTGAGGGGGTGGTGGTGCTGCAGGGAAGTCCGCTGTTGGTTAAAGATATTGAAACGATTCGGCACAGACTCCATCCGCTCAATCAACGCTTAGCGGAATTGAGTCGAACCAAGGGCTTGGTCGTGGTTCCCATTAAAACCAAGGGCCGCGTGTGGGGTATGTTGACTGTTGATCGTTCGCACAATCAAAGCGTAACCGAAGACGACTTGGACCTGATGAAGACGGTGGCGAGTCAAGTTTCGATTGCATTAGACAATGCGTCGGCTTACCAACAGATCGAAGAATGGAATGAAGGGCTGGAGCTGAAAGTAAAAGAACGAACTGAAGCATTAGAACGAGCCGATCGTCTCCGTGCTCAATTTCTCTCCCACGTATCTCATGAATTGAGGACGCCGCTCACCTCAATCAAAGGATTCATTCAAAATCTGCTAGACGGACTCACTGGTCCGTTGAACGAGAAACAGCAGCGTTACCTTGTGCGCATGTCTGAAAACTCAGATCGCCTGGTTCGTATGATTGAAGATCTTCTCGATCGAACCCGGATCGAGACCGGACGGTTGGAGGTTCATCCGACCGCTGTGGAGCTTGAAACCTGCCTCACCGACGTGATTGAACAGTTGAAGCCATTGGCTCACGTCAAACAGCAAACACTCGAGTTCTGTCCTCCCGGCTCCAGCGTCGTCGTCTGGGCTGACCGAGATCGTTTGATTCAGACCGTCGTCAATCTGGTGCAAAACGCCATTAAGTTCACACCTCCCGGTGGCCATGTGACGGTCGGCTGTGAGCTGTCGACCGACCGAATGGTCACCGTCCTCGTTCGGGATACTGGGCCCGGCATTCCTCCTGAGCACCTCGACAAGATTTTTGACGCCTTTTTCCGCATTACCCAGGATCAACGGACCGCCCCGAAAGGATTGGGACTCGGACTTTCTATCGTGAAGACGCTGGTTGAATTGCAAGGAGGACAGGTGGCGGCTCGTAACCTCCAGGAAGGTGGCGCAGAACTCGCCTTTACACTTCCTATCCATTCAGTCAAGACGCGACCCTCGCTTGAGTCACACGTTATCGGCCGGCAAATTCTGGTCGTGGATGATGATACCGACATTCAGCAGCTGCTTCATGATCGATTGAGAGCAGAAGGCTACCAGACGTACTCGGCATTTGACGGACGGCAAGCCCTTGAGACCTTGCAGTCAGGTGCATTCGATGGCGTGATTCTCGACATCGGGATCGGCCAGATCGACGGTCTGGAAGTGCTACGGCAGGTCCGTATGACGAATGAGAAAATCCCCATCATTATGGTGACTGCGTCTGGATCTCAGGAGTTAGCCGTCAAGGCGATCGGGATGGGCGCGCAAGCCTATTTACTCAAGCCATTCGATACCGTCGAGCTTCAGCAGGCTATGGATCACTGGTTCCAACGTGCCTGACCTGCATAGTCTGTTGGATCAGCGTCATCGCAGGCTAGTCAGGAGGGCTCGACCTAGGTTCATGCGGGGGCATGTTTCAACATCCATCATGCGCAGATTCTCTCTTCTTCTGATTATTCTCGCTCTCATCTGCAGTAGTTCTCCTGTATCGGCGCAGGTTCCCCGTATCTTTGGGCAGGGGGCAGCAGCGTCGGGAATGGGAAATGCCTTTGCGGCACAAGCCGACAATCCCTCAGCGCTCCACTACAATCCTGCAGGCATGACGCAATTGCCTGGAGTGCAAGTGATGGCGGGAGGATTGCTTGTGGGTGGCCCGCTCAGCCATAGAGGTCCGAATGGTCTTACGACGTCCGGCGATCATGATGGTGTCATTGCATGGCCAGCTCCCGCGCATACCTATATTACGGCGAACCTCCAAGGTCTTGGTGTTCCCTTGCTTGATAAGCTTACGGTAGGGGTGGGAGTGACGACTCCGTTCGGCTCAGCCACACGATGGCCAGATACGAGTCCATTTAGCACGGTTGCCACCTTCAGCGCATTGCCGTTGTTTGATATCAAGCCAACGATCGCCTATCGACTTCTCCCTGATCTTTCCATTGGGGCAGGGGCAGACATCTACACTTTCGCAGGCCTTTTCGGTGAAGGTCATGCAGAATTTCAGCGAGTTGTCGCTCCTGGAATTAAACTTGAGCTCAATGGAAAAGATGCGGCACTTGGCTTTAATGTCGGCGCGTTATACACGGCGTTGCGGAATGGAGACGGGTTGCCGATTGTCAACGTCGCCGTTGTCTACCGAAGTCAGGCAACACTCCATTTGGACGGTGTCCAGTTGATCAATGGCGTCAAGATCCGAGACACGACGACGACGCTCGTGTTGCCTCAGGTCATTACCGGTGGAATTGCGCTGTGGCCTGTCCGGAATACTGAGCGTGAGTGGAAGCTCGAATTGAATGTTGATTATGTCGGCTGGCAGTCGGTCAGAAACTTAGATGTCCGGGGACCGGATGGAACCCTCCTCCTGCCACAGCCACAAAATTGGAAAAGTACCTATGCTATTTTGGTCGGGACCGAGCATCGCTGGCTGAGGATCAATCAGATGCCTGGCTGGGAAGTCGCGGTGCGAGGCGGTTATACGAACCAGCAAACACAAGTCCCAGACGCCACATTTAATCCCACGATTCCATCGGCCGACCTGCATATCATTTCAACGGGCTTTGGATTGCTCTGCAGGGGAAATGGATCGTTTCTGGGGCTGACAACCTGTGGCAGTCTTGGAATAGGATCGATCAAGGCCAAAGTCGTCGGTGTGGATCTGTCCTACCAGGTGTCACTGTACGAGCCGAGAACTATTGCAGGGAATACGCTCGATCGAGTCGGAGTGAATGGGTTCTACCAAAATACCGCACACGCCGGAGGTCTTTCCGTCCGAGCTAATTTCTAGTCATTGACGCGATAGCTCCGCAAAGCTCTCGAGGTGTAACAATATCTCCGAGTGTCGATGAGTCCAGATGTGCGAATGAATTAAGCGGAACGATACAGCCTTGGAATCTGCGGGCTGATCGCACAGAGGACCTCGTACGAGATGGTCCCTGTCCACTCGGCAAGATTATCCGCCGTGATGCGCTCGTTCGCTTGTTGCCCGATCAGCACGACTTCGTCTCCAACGGTAACGCTCGGGATCATGGTCACGTCGATCATCACCATATCCATGCACACCCGTCCTACAATGGGAGCACGTCGTTCTTGAACCAGAACATGACCTCGATTTGAGAGCTGTCGGTTTAACCCATAGGAATAGCCGATCGGGAGAACCGCAATCCGGGTTGGTCGTTTGGCCATGAAGGTACGATTGTAACTAACGGTGTCCCCCGGCTGGATGAGTCGGAGCTGCGCAATACGGGTCGTGAGAGAAAGAACCGGTCTCAGGTCAGGAGCCTGAGCGGTATGAGGCAGCGTGTGGTATCCATACAGCATGATTCCCGGACGAACAAGCGAGTAGTGGGCCGATGGAAAACGAACGATGCCGGCGCTATTGGAAAGATGGATCATCGGAACACTGAACCCTTCTTCACTTATTGCCGTTATCGCTCGCTCAAAACGGGTGATCTGCTGGTTGGTTGAATCAGGATCCAGCCCATCGGAATCGGCTAAGTGAGACATGAGGCCTTCTAAACGTAGGGACGAGGGAAAGGTATGCTTCGCAAGGATGGTCTCTAGCTCCTTCTGAGTGAGACCTAACCGTCCCATACCGGTGTCAATCTTTAGATGAATCGGGTAGGGGGACGAACCCTTGGCAGCACACTGACCCAGCGCTGTAAGAGTAGACGGGTCACTCACCACTGGCGTAAGCCGATGCGCAAAGAGGTCTTCAAGTTGCTCTCGAAAGATCGGTCCAAGAATAACGATCGAGACCGTGATGCCCGCTTGCCGGAGGGCAATTCCTTCTTCGATCGAAAACACCGCAAGACGAACCACGCCATGACGAATCAATGTCTGTGCGATCTCAACCGCCCCGTGACCATATGCATTGGCCTTGACCACTGCCATGATGTCACATCCGGGAGAGAGAACACGACGCAATTGAAGAAGATTGTGGGCAAGGGCCGTCAGATCAACAGTGGCGACGGCTGGGAGGAAGGTGAACGGAATCGGCACGTGATGAAGAGAGGATCAGGAAGCCGGACTTAAACTTCCATGATTTCCTGTTCCTTTTTCTTGATGATCTCGTCAATTTTCTGGCCGTATTGCTCAATGAGTTTCTGAGTTTCTTGTTCTGCTTTGCGCAGCTCGTCCTCTGTCAGCCTCCCATCCTTCTGGAGCTTCTTTAACTCTTCATTGGCTTCCCGTCGGAAACCTCGGATCTTTACCTTGGTATCTTCGCCATGTTTTTTACAGATCTTCGTCAAGTCTTTACGGCGCTCCTCGGTCAGGGGTGGGAGTGGAACCCGAATCAGTTTGCCGTCATTGGATGGCGTCACGCCCAAGCCTGAGTTGGAGATGGCCTTCTCAATTTCCTTGATGAGTTTCGGCTCCCAAGGCTGAATGGAGATCAGTCGCGCCTCTGGAGTGGCGACATTGGCCACCTGTTTCAGCGGTGTCATGGTGCCGTAATAGTCAACTCGAATGCCGTCAAGAAGCGCGACGGAGGCTCGTCCGGTTCGGAGACCGGATAAGTCTTTCCGCAGATGTTCGAGAGCCTGATCCATCTGAGCGGTGAATGACTGCCGAATCGGCGCTGCGTTGGACATGAGTACACCTCGTGATAGAGTCAGCGATCGCCGCTCGTCACTAACGTCCCGAGCGGCTCACCCAAAGCCACACGTTTAAAATTCCCGCTGATTTTTAAGTTAAAGACGACGAGAGGTAATTGATTATCCATGCACAGACTGATGGCTGTGGAATCCATGACTTTGAGGTTCTGATTGAGAATGGACAGAAAGGAGATGGAGTCGTATTTTTTCGCCGACGGATTCGTCACAGGATCGGCCTCATAGATTCCATCGACTTTTGTGCCCTTCATGATCACCTGGGCACTGATCTCCATGGCCCGAAGAACGGCGGCGGTATCCGTTGAGAAATACGGATTTCCTGTACCGCCGGCAAAAATGACCACACGACTCTTTTCAAGATGTCGAATAGCTCTTCGACGGATGTACCCTTCGGCAAGCTGGCGCATCTCGATGGCAGATTGCACACGGGTGATCACGCCGACACGTTCAAGCGCGTTTTGAAGGGCGAGCGCGTTGAGCACGGTCGCAAGCATTCCCATATAGTCAGCCGAGGCCCGTTCCATCCCGGACGCACTCGCTGCAATCCCCCGAAAAATGTTTCCCCCTCCGATCACAATCGCAACTTGTACATCAAGTGCGACCACTGAGGCGATTTCTTCGGCAAGATTTTCGAGGATCGATGGTTGAATGCCGTAGCCCTGCTCGCCGGCCAACATCTCACCACTGACCTTCAGCAGGAGACGTCGGTATTTCGCAGTGCTCATGCTTCGCCTAGTTGATAGCGGGTAAAGCGACGGACATTCATGTTCTCGCCGATCTTGGCGACCTTCTGGGCGACGAAGTCCTTGATGGTGACGGCTGGGTCTTTGATGAATGATTGTTCAAGGAGACAATTTTCCTGATAAAACTTCTCAAGTTTCCCTTCGACAATCTTCGGCCATGCGGCAGGGGGTTTTCCCATTTCCTTGGCCTGACCTTCATAAATCAATTTCTCTTTCTCGGCGACATCAGACGGAACATCCTCGCGTTTCACGAACGACGGCTTTGCGGCCGCGACTTGAAGCGCCAAATCGTTGACGAAGGATTTGAACTCTTCGTTGCGGGCCACAAAATCTGTTTCACAATTGACTTCGATCAAGACGCCGATCTTGCCGCCCATGTGGATGTATGAATGGATCAAGCCTTGATTGGTCTCACGCCCAGCTTTTTTGGCAGCAGCGGCGAGTCCCTTTTGGCGCAAATAATCGATGGCTTTCTCGACATCATCCCCGTTTTCGGTGAGAGCCTTCTGACAGTCGAGAATCCCTGCTCCTGTTTTTTCACGAAGCTCTTTCACGAGTTGACTGGATCCTGCCATGGTTCAATCTTCCTTCACAGTTGTATTCAAGATGGGCGCTTGCGGATTGATCTAAACAAGAATTACGAAACCGGAACACTCTCAGCCCGCATGGCCGGCTTCTTGTCCCCGCCTGGAGGAGCTGCTTGAAACGCGGCTTCCTCTCGCTGGGCTTTGACATGCGCACCCTCAATACAGGCATCGGCAATCTTGGACGTGATCAGTTTGATCGAACGAATGGCGTCATCGTTCCCAGGGATTGGGTGGGTAATGTGATCAGGATCGCAGTTGCTGTCCAAAATAGCGATGACCGGGATATCGAGTCGTGTAGCCTCTTGCACGGCAATTTTTTCGATTCGCGTATCGAGTACGAACACGGCGCCCGGAAGGCTGCGCATGTTTTTGATGCCCGACAGATACTTTTGAAGCTTGGCGATATCCTTCTGCATGAGAAGGATTTCTTTCTTCTTGAGGCCATGTTCGCTAGGGTTGAGGAGTGTCGTCTCCATCTTTTTCATCTTATCGATACTGCGTCGAATAGTTTGGAAGTTGGTCAGCATCCCGCCCAGCCATCGCTGGTTGACGAAATACATGTTGGCCCGCTTGGCCTCTTCTTCAAGTATCTCCGCTGCCTGCCGCTTGGTGCCGACAAATAAAACCGATTCTCCCGCTGCGACCAGGTCTCGGACGAAGGCATAGGTGTGTTCCATCCGTGAGACGGTTTGTTGCAGATCGATGATGTAAATGCCGCTTCGCTCACCGAATAAAAACTTTTTCATTTTGGGATTCCAGCGGTTCGTCTGATGTCCAAAGTGAACCCCGGCTTCCAGCAGTTCCTTGATCTCTACCACTCCCATGCCTTCACCTCCCTTCAAGCTTGCAGAGCACCCAGTCACCGGGTGAGGGAATCGCTTCCCTTATCCTCAAGCCACGCAGCGTATCTCACGCTGATTGTGATTTTGTTGGTTCGTGCCGAGTCTCGCACATAACGAGTCGGCCCCTATCAAATACAGACCGGCGACGCTACCACAGTCCCGTCGAGGTTTCAAGCGACAACCTCTCTGCAAGCTAGGATCGATAGCTCGCATTAATGCGGACATAGTCATAGGACAGGTCTGTGGTCCACATGTGCGCATCCGCCGCGCCCTGTGCGAGATGGATCGCGACGGTAAACTCTTTTCGCTTGAAGACCCTGGCGATCTTCTTTTCCGCATCGAGGCCGGTTCCGACACCTCGCCGTACCATCACGATGTCGTCGAAGCGCACCACGACCGTATCGGGATTGATCGCCACGCCGGAACGCCCGATAGCGGCCATGACTCTGCCCCAATTGGCATCTTCCCCAAACAGCGCCGTCTTGAACAGATTTGATGTTGCAATGGTCTCGGCGACTCGTTTTGCTGCTGCCGTTGTTGTGGCTCCTTCTACCAGTATCTTCACGACCTTCGTCACCCCCTCGCCATCACGGCAGATCATGAGGGCTAAGGCTTGGGCAGCCTCCGTTAAGAGACGTTCGAAGGCGCGATAGGACCGCGTGCCGGGTTGAATCGTTCGATTCTTCGCAAGGCCATTGGCCAAGCAGAGCACCGTATCGTTAGTGCTGGTATCACCGTCGACGGTAATACAGTTGAAGGATCGATCGGTCGCCGACTTCAGTGCCCGCTGGAGGGCCGATGGAGCGATCGCCGCATCGGTCGTCAAATACCCAAGCATCGTGGCCATGTTTGGATGGATCATGCCGGACCCTTTCGCCATTCCGCCGATGGTGACGAGACGACCATCGATCTTGGCCTGTACCACAACCGTTTTCGGACGTAGGTCCGTGGTTAAAATTGCTTGGGCCGCTTGGTGGCCTCCCTGAACACTCAGGCGCGAGATCAATGTCGGAACGGCCCTCGTTATACGATCGATAGGCAACGCTCGGCCGATCACGCCGGTCGATCCCACAAAGACCTGTTGCACGGGAACAGCCAATTGGTGTGCGACAGCCGTCGCCATAGCTTGAGCCGCAAGCAACCCCTGCTCACCCGTACAGGCATTAGCGTTCCCGCTATTGACGATAACGGCCCGTCCTCGATGGGCGTGAAGATGATGTCGATCCAGAAGCACCGGTGCGGCAGCGACACGATTCTTCGTAAACACTCCGGCAATCGGTCCGCTGACCTCGGATACACACAGGGCAAGATCGAGTTGGTTAGATTTCTTGATTCCACAATGAATACCTGCAGCTCGAAAACCCAGCGGCGCAGTGACACCCACAGGTTGGCGTTTCATCATCATAACTCGGTTCGGGTTGCGGCTGAGTGAGGCAATCACCGATTTGCGGGTGGTTAGGGATAACTAGCCGGTGCCGTCAGTCCAGTGCCTTCTGGAATCCCCAGCATGAGATTCATCGCTTGAATGGCTTGCCCTGCCGCGCCTTTGACGAGATTGTCGACGGCGGCCACCGTCACGACCCATCCGGCTCGCGGATCCGTGTAGACGCCGAGATCACAATAGTTAGTCCCTTTGATGTACCGTGGATTAGGAACCACGTCCTCATGGAGCCGAACAAACCGCTCGCCTTTATAAAACTCTCGGTACAGATCTCGAAGATCCGACAGTGGCATCGTTCGGACAAGTTTGCAGTAGGCCGTACTCAGGATACCTCGATTCATCGGGACAAGGTGAGGCGTGAATGTCACGGTCACGGCCTCGCGACTCTCCAGAAGCCCGGACAGTTCTTGTTCGATTTCAGGTGTATGGCGATGTTGACCGATTTTATAGGGCTCCAAGGATTCATGCGCTTCCGGAAAATGATAGGCCAGCGCCGGACTGCGTCCGGCACCGGATACACCGGATTTGGCGTCGATCACGATCATTTCAGGCTGCACAAGCCCTCTGGCGAATAGAGGCGCCAATTGGAGGATGGCGGCCGTGGGATAACATCCGGGTGACGCCACCAGTTTCGACTTGACGATCGCTTTTCGGTGGAGTTCTGGTAGACCGTAGACCGCCTCTTTCACAAGGTGTGAATGTACGTGCGACGTTTGATACCACTTCTCATAGGTGCCGACGTTCTTCAGTCGATAGTCGGCACTCAGGTCAACGACCGGTTTACCGGCCTGGACACAGATCGCGACGGGATCCTGCGATTTTGTATGGGGGAGCGCCAGAAACACCGCATCAGCCCGCTCTGCTAATGCGTCCGGTGCCAGAGCCTCGAAACGATGCTCAATCATTCCCTTTAAGCTTGGAAAGACGGACGAGATCGGCTGGCCCGCTGATTTCTCTGATGTCACCGCGGCAATCGTGAATGAGGGGTGAGCAATGGCAAGCCGAACAAGCTCTGCCCCGGCATATCCACTGGCTCCTGCAATGGCGATACGAAACTGCTTGCTCATCGATCAACACCCCATCCGAATCCGAGGGAAATCTTCATCCTTCTTAAGGACACAAAAAAGGGAAGGCCTGGAGCCTTCCCTTTCGTAATTCGTTGACTCCTGGACTTAGCGCTTGGAGTATTGGAAGCGCTTACGGGCTCCCTTCTGTCCGTACTTCTTGCGTTCCTTGACCCGCGAATCACGGGTGAGCAATCCCTCTTTCTTCAAAGGAGTCCGTGTAGCAGGCGTCATCGCCACGAGCGCGCGCGCGATTGCATGGCGAAGCGCACCCGCTTGTCCCGTCGGCCCACCGCCATACACGGTTGCGCTGATCGTATATTTGCCCATGAGGCCGGCCATTTCAAGCGGCAGTTGGATGATTTGCCGAAGGGTCAAGCGCGGAAAGGCCTGGTCCAGGGGCTTGTCATTCACTGTGATCTCACCCGCCGTTCCTGTCACCCAGGCTCTGGCGATCGCACACTTTCTCCGACCTGTTGCGTACTGTGTCACCGCTGCCATGCGACTCGTCTCCTTCTGTTGAAAGCTAGAGTTCTGCTTAAAGCGAAATAGGCTCTGGACGTTGAGCGTGATGTGGATGATTCGGTCCTACGTAGACACGGAGCTTTCGTGCCATCCCATTTCCAAGAGGGGTCTTGGGAAGCATCCCCTCGACAGCCTTGGTCAAGAGTTGACTCGGGTCTTTCCGAAAGAGATGGGCCGCGGTGGCCGTCTTCAGGCCTCCGGGATATCCAGTGTGACGCCGATACAGTTTGGTTTCCATCTTCGTCCCCGTGAGCAGAATCTTCTCGGCATTCACGATCACGACATGATCGCCCAAGTCGACATGAGGGGTGAACGTCGGCCGATGCTTACCTCTGAGCACGCTCGCCACCCGAGCGGCCAGTCGGCCTAAAGTTTTTCCCTCGGCATCCACGAGATGCCAGGATTCTTTCACCTGCGTCGGCTTTTCAAAGTACGTCGTCATCATCATCTTCGTCTCCACGTCGGTCACGCTCTCGCGTGTGTGATTGATATTAGACTTCCTTCGTTTCCAGCTTGGACAACCAGGCGTCCAGATTTTGCCCGCTACGCCGTCGCCACACATCCTGCGTCACATAAATGGGCGCCTGACATCGGAGCGCCAATGCGATAGCGTCACTGGGCCTGGCATCGATGGTTCGGGCAACGCCCTTATTTTCGAGAAAAACCGAGGCATAGTACGTGCTGCTCTTGACATCAGTCAACACCACCCGTTCTGTTTTGATCCCGAGATGCTCGCCGAAACTTTTGATCAGGTCGTGACTCATCGGCCGTGGGGTAATGGCGGCGTCCAACGCGCGTTTGATGGCTTCCCCTTCGGAGGCTCCGACCCATACCATGAAATGGTCAGCCGCGTCATCTGTACGAGCCAGCACGATAATTCGTGTATCGGTGTTCGAATCTTCAACGACTCGATTGACGACAAGCTGGATCAAGGGTTCCGTCACTTGTGACGCGCGTGCTTCCATCAGGAGTCCAATTTCCCAAAATCTTCGGGCTTGAGATTTTCCAGCCACTGATCGAGTTCTTCCGAGGTTTGTTTACGAATCACAGACTCACTCGCGAAAATCGGAGCCTGAGACCGCAGCGCCAAGGCAATGGCATCACTAGGGCGAGAATCAACGGCATATTCGGAATCTGCATAGGTCAGATGTATTTTGGAGAAATACGTATTCTCAGTGAGGTCGGTAATGACGACGCTGATGACTTTTGCTTGAAAGGCATCGAGATATGATTTCATAAAATCATGCGTCATAGGGCGGGGAGGGGCGACATTCTCAAGAGCCAAGCTGATCGAGCTCGCCTCTGACTTTCCAACCCAGATTGGAAGCATTTCCGCCTGATCGTCGTCACGCAGGATGACAATATAGGCATTGTTGTAGGGGTCGAACATGAGACCCTTCACTTGCATCTGAGTAATCATCAGTCCCCTAAATTACAATTGTAAGAAACGGCTGAGAATAGCACTTTCGAAATCAAGAAGTCAAAGAACTCCGCGGCAAGAAAGGGAAAACCGTAGGCATTGCTTGCCGACCCAACCGGGGAAGGCGCTATCCGCTCAGCTGTTCGGGGGACGGAAATTCTCGGCAACCTTCGAGGAATCGACCTGTTCGCCCAGCTTCAAAAACGCTTTCATTTGCTTGCGCACGAGTTCCCGTCCGCTCTCATCACCGAGATTCACTTGATATTCATTGATGACCATCACCCGCATGCCTTCCCACTTCTTCCAGCAGCCTGTGCAAACCTTGCTTTTCACTTCTGCTTCAAGCTTGCCGAGAAACAGGGGAGCCGTAATCGCTTCACCGTTTTGACCGCAGGTCACACACGAAACCTCTGCCATGTCTAAGTCGCTCCTTTTTTCGATGCCCTGTAGGTTAAACAATCAGGGATTATAAACCGCATGCTAGTATGATTGATCAATATTCTAGCAGAGAAGTTCCGATGAAGAAAAGGTCAGAAGGTTCCTGTACCTGATTTTTCCAGTCATATGCAGGTGAAGCTGACGTCGCGTGTCTGACTATCCGTCAGCTCCGAGCTTGAGCCCTCCCAGGTTACCCATCTGCCGTACCGTTCCCACAGATTGATCACGCATCCTTAACCAAGATGGAATGGTTAGAGTGGAGTTTATGTCCTGAACCAGGTACGACTGAACAGCGCCATCATTATATGACTAGTTCGAAGGGCGCCAGGGCATTTCTACAAGCAGTTGCTCTCTCCGAGCTCCGGCATACAGATAGGCAAACGGCTCTTGCCGTGGAATGATGAGAGAAGGAGCCTTGACAATGGCGCTGCCAAGCGTTTGCACCAAGAGTTCATCGATGGCATGCAGTGAGGGATCATAGCCTCCCGGCCTCCCAGGGATCTTGGCGGCAAACAGCGTTGACAACCCATCCACATAGTCAGCTGTCGTCAGTTGATCCTGCTCTTTCGGTGTCGGATGTCGGAGTCCCAATCGTGCTCCATGGTCTCCGTGAACAATGACGATCGAATCACTGAACATCCCGGATGATTGCATCCTCTGAAATAATTCATCCAATCTGACATAGAGACACTCCACCTGCCTCAAATATTGGTCAAAGCGAACTCTTCTGCCTTCAGCTGTGCGAAACTCCAGAGAAACCAGCTCCATATTATCCATTGATTCAGGAATCGTCCGCTGCGAGCAATCTTCCCGGTACACATAGGGGAAATGCGGAAGCAAGAGATGTGCAAACAGCATGTGGCCAGGAGTGAGTTGCTGGATGCTCGCTGATAACGTGTCCATCGCCGCCATCGTATTCACCGAAAACGGTTGGAGGCGTCGCTTTGTCCAGAGGGAGTCAGGGTTAATGGCTGGAGCGGCTACCCTGCGCGAGAGCAAAAATGGACGTAGCCTCTGTTCGTAGAGATCCAGGATGCGCTGATACTGAGGGTAACCAGTTACGAAGACGGCTAGAACCGTCGCCGCCTTCGTAAGTACTGGGTCATCCAGTTTCGCCACATTACTCAAAGTAGCCCATCGATATTTCGTGCAGAACTGAGGCTGCGCATCCGGGCTCGAACAAAAATCCAGAAAGTCCCCGTCTATAACATGGATCCGATACCCCATACTTTTCAGGAATTGGAAATAGCGGTTCTGGGGCAAGTGGTACGGAGGGCGCTCACCCGTTACGAGTATCCGGGAGACGCGTTCCGCTGAAAAATTCACCAGATTTGGGATCGAGTCTACCGTTTCAAAGTAGTGACTGTATGCCCCTCCGTATAGCATAAATCCATAGCGTTGATAGATTCCTTTGATTTTATCTTTCAGCTTTCTAGCATAGTCGGTATCGAGGGGGATTCCCTCGATGCCTTGATGTTCATCCAGGATGAGATGAATGAGTCGCGGCGGCGGCGGACCATCTGTCATCGCATCCGTGTGCGACACAGCCAGGGCAGGACCTGACTCGCTCTCAAGTCCGTTGCCTACGGCTGTCGAAATCACAAACACGCACAGAAACGCCGTCACTGCCAACGTCATTGTTTTTTCGAAGCGTCGTATCAGAGCCACAAGTACTCCGAATATGACAAGGAGCATAATGGTGCGACTCTGTGCAACCCACTCAAATAGATGGTCGGCAGCAACTGTGAGAAGACCACTCACGCACATGGCGTATATTCGCCTACCGCCGGCACGGCGGAGCAACCCGATCACCGTTGAAACAAAGAACATTCCCGTAAGGATGAGCAGGATCTCTAGGCTTATCAGCGGATAGCCCCGATTCGTCAGGTAGACCGTAAAGGGGGTTAGCAAGGCGAGGAAAGGGAAGGTGATCGCAAGGTGGATTCTATGGTCTAGCCAAGATGCTTCTGAAGGCTGCGCCGGCTTCACAAGAGTCACTCTCGGCGAATACCTTCATGTCCGTGCCGAATGTAACTCACGAGAGTGCGACCATATTTCCCAACTTGCAGAACGCGATCTATCCGTGCCTTTTGGGCGACACGGTCAGCGAAAAAATTCCACGTATAGTCTTCAAAAATATCTGCCCGAAGCGCCAAAAGTTTCTGCACCATAGGATCTGTTTTAGGGACAAACTCGATCACTCCACAAGGAGCAAGATCGATAAGCCAATCCAACAGCTCTCCGAATGGAATGTTCCGTGAAATAGCCAGGTGATGCACCACGGCGAGGGCTACCAGGGCATCGGCTGATCGACGGCCTGCAAGTCCTTCCCGTTCGACTCCCATCCATCCTTGGTCTGGGCTTACATTGGCCATGTCCATCACCACCGTTTGAATAGGCATCTGACTGGCAAGTGCCTCTGCGTAACACCCATCGAGCGCCCCTTGATCGAAATCAAACCCGACGACATACTCTGCGCCACCTTCTACGGCAGCCTTTGCAAAGATCCCGACATTGCAGCCAAAATCCCACAACTGTCGGGGACGATGCTGCGCGGCAAAGTCCCGCACGAAAGCCACCTTCTGACGCAATTCGTCGGCTTGATACGAGTTATCCTTGGCATAGTCCTGCCAAGTCGACTTATTGGCTCTTTTAAGCGGTTCAAGACGACTAACCCAATTACGTAGGCCGATGAGTAGCTTTCGATAGGCCTGTACGGGAAGGGCACCCTCTCTGACTGCGGTTTTGCCGAGATCCTGCCCCTGCAGAGTAGACTGGGTTGATCGTTGCAGCCAGGACTGAAAGACAATATGTGTTAACAAATCTTTCTTGAGGTAATGTCGCCACGTGAGTAACTGGCTGAATTCAACGACTGAAATTCCTTCTAGATTCCCGCGATACCATGCGTTGTGGGAAATGCCAAAGAGTGACCTTAACAAGAGAGGAGTCAGAAACTGCTCGCAAAACTGTCGATGACCTGACCACATCTCGCCCTGTTCATATCGCCGCAATGAGAGATGGTCGATAAATGTGGGAGTGGCGCCAATGAACTGAACGTTGTACGCAGAGGCGTCAGACAGCGTCACGTTGTGGTCAAGCGCCGTAAGCTGGATATCAAGATGTAAAAGGGCAGCAGCTTTGAGCGCGGGGAACGGCCATTCGTAGGGGAACGATACAAACGTGAGCTTTGGCACCTCAAGCACATAGGAGGTCGCTTCGTCAACCCAATCAGGTGTGGCAGCTCCCTCTATGAGTTCGAAGGGTAATAGGCGTCCGTCTTGCGTGAGTAACTCGAAGAGTCCGGAGCGGCGTACAAAGTCGAATTGCTCTTTCCCCGCACTTGTGACGGTCCGGAAAATGCGGTCAGCCTGGCGATAAACGTACCCGCTGGGATCGCGAAAGGATCCGCCGACTTTCAGAGGTTGAGCCGGAAGTACGGTCGTCGTTGACTTATTCATTACTACCCTTGCCGAACAAGGATCGGTACCGCTCCTTTGCTCGTCCCCAGTACAACTTGGCGACAACTCCAATGCCTGCGATGCCTCCAAGAATGAGTTGGAGCAAAACACTTCCACTTCCAGGATCGATATACGCGTGAGCTTCCGGGGTGAAGATGCTGCTAAAGAGGAGCACGCTGCAGGCAATTCGAAGCGTCAACCATTTCAGCATGATGAGTCTCCTTGATTAAAACACATAAGTTATACACGTTCTCTCTCTCGCACGGAAGAGTCGATAAGCATCATCCCGTGTTTGAAGCACTCCTCGATGCTGCTTCGTCTTCAAAAACTGAGACCAGCTCTTCCAGCTCTTTTATGGTTTACTCGGCAGATTCTTTTGGATGGGCTCTTTATTACACACTTAGTATGCCTAAGTCACTGGTCTCTCCAATAATATATTAAGAGGGGTATATCTCGATACTCGGGAAAGTCCTAGTTCATAGGCTATAAATTACTTGATTTAACGGCTCTTCTGTAGGTTTTAACAAACACTTCATCCCGGTTGTAGAAGATTTCGGTGCACTCCGTAATCTCATGTCTGGCCTGGGCCCGCGTGTCCTAGCGTCGAGGATCACGTCCTTCAACTATTCACGTCACGAGCCCGATTCTTACTGATAGAACTCATGCCGATTGACCCTGTCACAGCAGCATGCTAAAAACACACCCGCTGTCAGGCGTAGCTGTGTGCCCGGATGGCGGAACTGGCAGACGCGCCGGACTCAAAATCCGGTTCTCGCAAGAGAGTGGGAGTTCGACCCTCCCTCTGGGCACCAATGATGTTGACTCGCTTGTCTGGATCCTAGTTGCGGGCTTCATGTGGATCGGACAATCGGGTTGATGGCTTCCAAAGCGAGACGGTCGACATACAAGGGCTTGATTGCCTCTTGACAGCGGCGCGCTATTAGCCTAGGTTCTTCCATATTTCTCAATAACGTATGCGTATTCTTGCTCTGCAAAGCATCGTCTGTAAATCTCTTCAGAATAACCGTTTGATTTCTTTTCATAGCATCGCCGTCAACTTATTAAGGAGGCAGCACATGCGTACAGTGTTGGCATTAGGGGCCGCAATACTTTGCGTCGGCTCTATGAATGTTGCAGTAGCTCAAGAGCGACTCCAGCAATCGTCCGGTGGATCTGCCATGGGAGTAGGAACAGGGGTTGGCGACGTGTCCGGCAACGCCAATCGCGTTCAGGCTTTTGATCGAAATGCATTTCTCGATCGTCTCTCGCTCCCCGAGACGATCTACGGACGCGTATTGGCTATCGATTTTCCAGCTGGGAAAATGCATCTGGAAACTGGAGGAAGCTCTCATGATGAAGGCCGTGCTGGTGCGGGAGCCATGAGCTCCATGACCGTCTACTTTGATGAAAGAACGAGCTTGGACCAGATTAAGGTACTGAATAACGGCGATGATATTTCTCTCCAAGTTATTGAAGCAATCACGCCAAATCAGCAGTATGGTGTCGGCCGCAAGATCGTTCGAGAAGTCTACTTGCTGCGCGGCAATGAACGACTTGCTGGATTTGGAGGCTTAGGCCAGCGCCCGAATCCCTCAACCGAGCGCGCCATTGAGACAACGAATGGCAGTACGACCGGGGGAGTGGCGGGATCCGTGTTGCCCGGAAAAATTACTGGGACGGTGGATACCGCTGTCGGTGAATACACAGGTTCGGCTCCATGCTGGAATTGTGAACCGCAACCAGGATGGGGGTATAAAACAGTCACTCCAGAAACAAAGGTCCCCAACATATCGGACTACGGAACCGATCCGTCAAAGCCAAATTTAGTAAAAGGTTTCAACTGAAGCTAAGGTGGGGCCTAGATTTGCAGAAGGGGCAGCGATCGCTGCCCCTTTTTTCTATGGACTTTCCCCTGTTATAAGAAGTGTAACAACCTCTCTTTTATGGCCTGGCAGCACAACCTGAATGCCAAGTCATGCGAATGACCGAATGAGTGAGCATCAGAACTTGCCAGATGTGCCAGCATCAGAGCTTGATCTACGTGGCGTGATTTGTCCTTACAACTTTGTAAAGACAAAGTTAAAGCTCGAAACGATGAAGCACGGCCAGGTACTCTCTGTGCTTCTGGATGAAGGGGATCCAATCCGGAATGTCCCGCGCAGCGTCGAGAACGAGGGCCACACCGTTTTGTCACAAGAGCGAGTTGACCGGGCCTATCGAGTGTTGATCCGTCGGGAAGACAACGACTGAACGCAATTCCTCGTCCTCACAACCCTCCTCCTCCGTTTTGTCCCTGCGATCACAAGCGTCATGTCTTCACCCGCTCGACCACGTAGCTTCTGACGGATTTGGCGTGGCGTCCCGCAAAGAATACGTTCGTCCGACCGCGTCAAGTCGCAGGCAAGCACGACGCGGCATCGAGGGGCAATGACGGCCAGCGCCTGTATCGCAGGTGCGATGGAGGTCTCACTGCAAAAGACCATGGTCGGAATTCCCCGCTTCAGCGCATCAGTCAGGCAGCGAGTAATACGTGCAGGGCTGTTCGGCAGGTGGCCCAAGAAATAGAATGAGTCGCATGGCAACCCTGCAGTCGTGAGGGCTGCGATGACAGCCGAAGGGCCGGGAACTGGGACCACAGGGATGCGATGGGTATGGGCTGCAGCCACGAGCAGATGGCCGGGATCGGCGATCAGAGGAGATCCACAGTCTGATACAAGCGCAACATCGGCACCTTGCTGGAGGCGTTGCAATAGAACCCCGACTTTTTCTTTTAGATTACAAGGGCCATAGCTGGTCACCGTCGCATGAATGTAGTGATGGGCGAGGAGTTGCTGTGTGACGACAGGATCTTCAGACGCAATAACCTCGACGGTCCTCAGAATTCGAATGGCTCGAACAGTGAGATCATCCGGATCTCCGATGGGTACCGCAACAACATAGAGCCTCCCGATCCGAGGTGACTGATATTCCAAAGTCGTTGTAGCTCCGAGGGTTTGTTGACTCCGTTTGGTTTGCATCGATATAATTTCCCACTTATCTTGTTGACTTAAGATTTTGAGGCATTGCAGGGGTATTCCCGATGGCAGCCGTCTGTTTCATGATTACCCTGGTCTTGTACATTCTGGCCGCGGTATCGTTTTTTTCCTATTCGCTCCGGCGTTCAGAAGCCTTGTCGAAAGTGTCACTCGGCGTGACGGTCGGTGGCTTCGCT
This sequence comes from uncultured Nitrospira sp., assembly GCA_902500755.1. Lineage (GTDB taxonomy): Bacteria > Nitrospirota > Nitrospiria > Nitrospirales > Nitrospiraceae > Nitrospira_D. The sequence continues at coordinate 29,003 of CABVRV010000022.1, read as the reverse complement.
TCCCACACGATTGCTCTTGTCATGAGAATGGTGGGGCCCTCTTCCTCGGCGCCACCCAGTTTTTCAGATGCCCTGTCCTTTCTCTCTTGGATGATTATCCTCGTGTTTTTAGTGGTCGAGTTCCGCCATCGGATCCACGTTCTTGGGTCCTTCATGGTGCCCTTGGCCCTCGTCTCCTTAGTCTCAGCGGCCGCGCTCCCAGAAACCGTGCCGACCCTGCAACCCGTCTTAAAGACCCTGTGGTTTCATGTGACGCTCAGCATGTTGGGCACAGTAGGATTCACGGTCGCCTTCGTTGCGGGAGTGATGTACCTGATTCAAGATCGGCTCCTCAAGTCTAAACAGTTTAACGTGCTCTACAGCAAGCTGCCTGCGCTCGATTTTCTCGATCACCTGAATCAACAATCGATTGTCTTGGGATTTCCATTACTGACCTTGGGCATCGTGACCGGAGCGATCTCAGCTGACTTTTCGCGTGGGTCCTATGTGAGTTGGAATCCGGAGCAAACGTGGGCGCTCGTCACCTGGGTCTTCTACTTCGTCGTGTTGCTTGGAAGATTGACCGTTGGCTGGAGGGCCAAACGCGCAGCATACCTGACCGTCATCGGATTTGCCGGCGTGATTCTCACGCTCGTGGGCGTGGCGCTCAAGGGGAGTAGTTCCTTGTCATGAAATAGGTATAGTGGTTTCATGCATCTGATTGTCGTTGGATTGAGCCATAAGACAGCCCCGGTCGAGATTCGAGAGCAGCTCGCTGTTCCAGAGAGTCGTCTTGGAGAAGCCCTCACTCGACTGTGTTCGTATCCTGGCATCAAGGAAGGCATTCTCCTCTCGACGTGTAATCGAGTCGAAGTGTATTCCGTCGTCGACGACGTGGACACCGGCTGTGGACGGATCCAAGAATTTCTTGCCGACACCCATCTTTCCCTGTCTTCTGAACAGCTGACTCCTCATCTCTATTGGCATACCGGGGACCGGGCGATCGCCCATCTGTTCAGGGTAGCGGCCAGTCTTGACTCAATGATCATCGGAGAATCCCAAATCCTAGGACAACTCAAGGATGCCTTTGAGGTGGCGCTGGCCCATAAGACGACCGGCGTGATCATGAACAAAGTCGTCAAAAAAGCGATCTCCGTCGCCAAGCGCGTGCGGACTGAGACGAAGATCTCAGAAATGGCAGTCTCGGTCAGCTATGCCGCGGTCGAATTGGCGAAGAAAATTTTCTCGAACCTTCACGAGAAAACCGTGTTGTTGATCGGAGCGGGAGAAATGGCCAAGTTGGCGGCTCGACATTTGCTCGCTCACGGAGTGGGGCACGTGCGCATTACGACAAGAACGCCGCAGCATGCGGTAGATCTCGCAGCTAAATTCGGTGGGACCGCGGTCCCATTCGATCAATTCAAGGACGATATGGCGTCGGCGGACATCGTGTTGGTCTCCACCGGGGCGTCGCACTATCTTGTTGGGGCCGAAGATGTCCACCGGGCGGTTACAGAACGGATGAATCGTCCCATGTTTTTGATCGATATTTCCGTTCCCAGGAATATCGATCCGGCAGTTCGCCATGTCGACAACGCGTTTCTCTTCGACATCGACGATCTCAAACAGCGCGTTGAACAAAACCGGGCCGAACGAATGCGAGAGGCCGAGAAGGCCGAGCGGATGGTCCTTGAAGAAGTGACCACCCTACTCGACTGGATGAAATCTTTGGAGGTGACTCCGACGATCGTCGCCCTCCGAAACCGGGTTGACGATATCAAGCGAGCCGAGGTGGAAAAAGTGTTGGGCCGATTAGGGCATCTGTCTCACCAGGACCGCGAACTTGTTGAGGGACTGGCCGCCTCGATCGTGAATAAATTGATTCATCGCACGATGGTCACGCTGAAGACCGAGGTGAATTCTTCGAACGGCCCGGCGTTCGTCGAAGCGGCTCGCCGTTTTTTCCATCTCGACCGTCCATCCCCGTTCAGTCGAGAATCAAGAGATGATGCTGAACAGCCGCGCGGACTTGATGAACCACCCGAAGAATTCCAATCTGAAGAGCCGGCGCAAAAACCGTCAATGCGTAAACAAGCCCGCTGACTCTCTGACAAAAGAAAAAGGATCTCTGAGTGTCGACGCAACCTAACCAGCGCCCAACTTTGGTTCTTGGCACACGAGGAAGTAAATTGGCCCTGTGCCAAAGCGAATGGTTCCAATCTAAAATTCAAGAAATGGCGCCGGAGGTTCGAGTGACGCTGCGGAAGATTCAAACGTCCGGCGATAAGATTGTGGACGTTCCGTTGGCAAAAATAGGGGGAAAAGGCTTGTTCGTCAAAGAAATCGAAGATGCCTTGCTCACCGGAGACATTGATTTCGCCGTCCACAGCATGAAGGATGTCCCCGCGCAGTTGCCGGATGGGCTCGATATTCTCTGTATTCCACCACGTGAAGATGCGCGTGATGCCTTCATCAGCCGTGAAGGGTGTTTGTTTCAGGATCTCCCAGTGGGAGCCACGATTGGGACGGCGAGCCTTCGACGCCAGGCCCAGCTGTTACATGCTAGACCAGATCTGAAGGTCACCATGCTGCGCGGCAACCTCGATACCCGCCTGAGAAAACTCAAGGAAGGACAGTTCGACGCCATCATCTTGGCCGCTGCCGGTCTGCATCGACTGGCATGGTCTCAGACCATCACAGAGTATCTTCCCCCTATCCTGAGTCTACCTGCGATAGGCCAGGGGGCGCTTGGTATCGAGGGTCGGGCCAACGATGAATTCGTGCGGTCCATCTTATCGCGGCTTAATGATCAGGCCACTCACACAACAGTGACGGCAGAACGGGCCTTCTTGCACCGTCTGGAAGGTGGCTGTCAGGTTCCCATCGCGGCGTACGCCACCCTGGCCGATGGACATCTGGCTTTGGATGGCCTTGTCGCAAGTGTCGATGGGAAGACCGTCATTCGGGATCAAATCAAAGGGACGCCTCAGCAGGCTCATTCGTTGGGTGTCCAGTTGGCTGATCGGTTGCTGTCGAGGGGAGGGGATAAGATTCTCAGGGAGATTTACGGGTCAGCATGAATAGGGTGCGGCAAACCGGTGGCAAGGTGTATCTCGTCGGAGCTGGTCCTGGAGATCCTGGTCTCCTGACTATTCGAGGAAAGGAGTGCTTAGAGCAGGCGGACGTCATTCTTTACGATTACCTTGCCAATCCAGCACTACTCTCCTACGCTCCAGATCAGGCTGAACGAGTGTACGTTGGACGGCGCGGTAAGGGATCGTATCCAGAGCAAGCGACCATCAGTCGGCTCCTCATTGAGCGAGCGCGAGCGCAGAAGGTGGTGGTCCGGTTAAAAGGAGGCGATCCGTTCGTTTTCGGTCGAGGCGGTGAAGAGGCAGAAGCGTTGGCAGCAGCTGGGATAGCGTTTGAAGTCGTTCCTGGAGTGACCGCAGCCATCGCCGTGCCTGCCTACGCCGGGATCCCGGTCACGCATCGAACCTTAGCTTCTACGCTGACGATCGTCACCGGACATGAGGACCGCGAAAAACCTACTACGGCGTTGGATTGGCCACGACTCGCTGGCAGCCAAGGCACGTTGGTGTTTCTGATGGGCATGAAGAACCTTTCCATGATCACAACGCGGCTGATTGAAGAGGGACTGACACCATCGACACCCGTGGCCATTACTCGTTGGGGCACAAGGGTGTCTCAACAAACCGTCGTCGGCACCTTGGCCGATATCGTGCAAAAAGCTGACATAGCAAGGCTGGAGCCTCCGACAGTCATCGTCGTGGGCGAGGTGGTTCGACTCAGGCCAACACTCAACTGGTTCGAGCAACGTCCACTCTTCGGCAAACGTGTGTTGATGACACGAGCAAAAGAACAGGCCGGCGAATTGGCCTCCCTTCTGGCCGGTTATGGAGCTGAGACCGTCGAAGCTCCGACAATTAAGATTGTCCCCCCTCTCGATTGGGCGCCTGTCGATCAGGCGATCTCCCAAATTGAGACTTACCACTGGATTATGTTCACCAGTGTGAACGGAGTGGATCGTTTCATGACTCGATTGTGGGCAAAGGAACTCGACTCCCGCTGCTTAGCAGGGCGACAGGTATGCTGCATCGGACCCCGCACCGCTCAGGAGCTGGAAAAGTACAGAGTCAAAGCGGATCTAATACCGACGGACTATCAGGCCGAAGGAGTGCTGGAAGCACTTGCACAACAGAATCTCACAGAGACTCGAATCCTGATCCCTCGTGCCGAGGTGGCTCGAGAGCTCTTGCCGGAGGAACTTCGTGCTCGTGGTGCGTATGTCGACGTCATTCCAGTGTACCGAACGGTTATACCCGCGCAAGATGCCGGAGGATGGCGGCAGCAGCTCATGGATCGTCGGATACATGTTGTCACCTTCACGAGTTCTTCTACAGTTCGAAACTTTGTGGCCATGCTCGGGGGAGTGGACGCCGTGAAGTCGTTTGTGCAATCCGTGACGATCGCGTGTATCGGACCCATCACGGCGAAAACCGCCGAGGAGTGCGGCTTGACGGTTTCGATCATGCCGAAAGAAAATACGATTCCCGCGCTGGTGGATGCAATTGTCCACCACTATCAAAGCCGTGAGCAGGTTGCTGCGGAAACGCGGTCGTGATGCCAGCAGAGCAAATATCTCGTATTTCTATATCAACAGGGAGGCTGAGATGGTTCCTGTAAAGTCGTTTATGATTCCCCGAGAAAAGTTCGTGACGGTCCCGCGTGACACCGACACACAGACGGCCGCCCGCATCATGCGAGACCGTGGGATCGGCAGCTTATTTGTGACCAATGATCGTGAAATTATTGGAATCATTACAGATACGGACATGATGCGCCGGGTGGTTGCCGCCGGGGCCGACGCCACGAAGACCACGGTGGAGCAGATTATGTCGGCGCCGATCATGACCATCGAGGAAAGCAAAACGCTCTTGGATGCCAACGATCTGATGGCGCAATCTCATCTTCGGCATTTAGGAGTCACCCGCGAGGGTCAGCTGGTCGGCGTCATCTCTGTTCGAGACCTCGTCGTCTTCTTGACGAATCTTCCGAGAAAGTAAGGCAGGATATGGCGTTCCCGATTCAACGTCTCCGACGACTGCGGCAGCATGAGTCAATGCGAAGGATGGTTCGTGAGACGACGCTGTCCCCGTCGGATTTTATCTACCCGCTCTTTGTCGTGGAAGGACAGGATCGCCGTGAAGGCATTGCTTCGATGCCGGGTCAGTTTCGGCTCTCTGTCGATCTGTTGGTCAAGGAAGCCGACGAAATTCTGAGGCTAGGTATTCCAGCTATCATTCTATTCGGCATTCCAGCGAACAAGGATGAGCGCGGAAGCTCAGGATGGGATCCTAATGGGATCGTGCAGCGGGCCATTCGAGCAGTCAAGCAACAGGTGCCGGAGTTGTTGGTTTTGACCGATGTGTGCATCGACGAATATACGACTCACGGGCACTGCGGAATCGTGAAGAACGGCAAGATCCTGAACGATGAAACCCTGGAGTGCCTCACGCTCATGGCTCGCACGCATGCTGAGGCGGGAGCGGACATGGTCGCCCCTTCGGATATGATGGATGGGCGTGTCGCTGCCATTCGGAGGGAGTTGGATCGGTCTGGGTTCTCGGATCTGCCGATCATGGCCTACGCCGCCAAATTCTCCTCGTGTTTCTACGCTCCGTTTCGAGATGCTGCGTTCTCGAGTCCGCAGTTCGGCGACCGTCAGTCCTACCAGATGGACCCGGCGAATGCGCGTGAAGCGCTTCGAGAAATCGAACTCGATGTCGAAGAGGGCGCCGATATCGTGATGGTCAAGCCGGCCCTGCCATATCTGGATATCATCGCGACGGCTCGTGGCCGCACACTACTCCCTCTGGCGGCCTACCAGGTGAGCGGTGAGTACAGCATGATCAAGGCTGCGGCACAGGCGGGGTGGCTCGATGAATCACGCGCCATGATGGAATCGCTCATGGCCATCAAGCGGGCAGGAGCAAATCTCATCCTGTCATACTTCGCTAAAGATGCCGCCAAATTGCTCCACTGATCGAACATGAAGGTAACCCGCGGATATTCCGGCGAGCCCCTACGACCATATCCAGTGGGAACGATCGGGAATTTCGACGGACACCATCTTGGTCACCGGGCGCTTTTGAATCAGGTGGTAAAGACCGCGCGCCAGGCCAAAGGAACGGCTCTCGTGCTGACCTTCGATCCTCACCCCGTGAAAATTCTGGCCCCCACCGCCGATTTGCGCTTCTTGACCGATGAGCGAGAGAAACTTGCTCGTTTCGAACAGGCAGGAATCGATGAAGTCGTCTTCTTGGAGTTTACCCAAACGTTTGCTTCACTCTCCCCGGAAACGTTTGCTGAACAGATTCTCTTCAAAAGACTTGGGCTCAAAGAGGTGTTCGTCGGGCAGCACTTTGCGTTTGGACACAAGAGAGCCGGAACGATCAAGGACTTGACCCTTTTGGGTCATCGATTCGGCTTCATCGTCCACCCGACTTTTCCCGTGACGATCGCTGGGGGAGTGGTCAGCTCTACGAGAATCAGGCATCTCATCATGTCTGGACAGGTTGATCAGGCCGCTGACTTGCTCGGCCGTCACTATGCCCTCAGTGGCGTCGTCACCCCTGGTGAGGGTAGGGGGCGGATACTAGGATGGCCGACCGCAAACCTTCGATTGCCTTCCGACCGCGTGATTCCCGCTGATGGAATTTACGCGTCGATCACGATCATCGAACAGAAGCGGCACGATTCTATCTCATACATTGGAACAAGACCGACCTTTGACGGTGGAGAACGCCTCTTGGAAGTGACGATCCTGGATGGAATCCACAATCTGTATGGACACGACATTGCCGTTGAATTTATCGATCGTATTCGAGGAGACGTCCATTTCGACGGGGTAGCAGCGCTGAGCCAACAGATCGCATCCGATGTGGGTTCTGCGAAGACGATCCTTCGTCGACATCATGAAGCAATCGAAGGGTAAGGTATCATTGCATCCCGTCCTACATCAATCTCCCCGCAAGTCCTGGCCCCCCGTACTTCACCGCATGGTCCGTACGGTTCGAACGAACAATCTTTTCCACCGTGGCCAGCACCTTTTGGTTGCCGTGTCTGGTGGCCCTGATTCCATGGCGTTGCTGTCGCTTCTGGATGGCCTTCGTTCAAACTGGTCGCTGACCCTGACCGCCGTTCACTGCAACTATGGACTACGTGGATCTGAATCGGAGGATGACCAGGAATTCGTGACGGCTCGTTGCACAGAACGGAATATCCCGCTCCATGTTCGACGGTTTCATCTACTCGACCGGCGAAAGCCATCCTCCTTACAGGCAGTGGCCCGCGATCTTCGTTATCAGGCATTTGCTGAGATTGCCAAACAGTGCGGAGCGAACCGTATTGCTCTTGGCCATACGGCAGATGACCAGGCAGAAACAGTCTTGTTGTGGTTGCTGCGCGGAACAGGGCTCACTGGTCTATCCGGCATGCCGGCTTTCCGAGATAACATGATCATCCGACCTCTGTACGAAACCGGGAGACGGGAGATTCTGACTTATCTGAAGGATGCTGCACTATTGTTCCGAGTAGATTCCAGCAACGCGAAGCCTCTTTATTTACGAAATAGAATTAGGCGGGAGCTTGTCCCGATTCTAAACCGGCTGGCGCCGGCAAGTCTTGGTGCCCTCTGTCGACTCGCGGATATCTGTCGAGAAGACGATCGCTATGTAGAGCACCAAGCCACCACCCTGTTCTTTTCGGCTGTGAAATGGGAGCCTGGCGGAGGTTGGGCCATCGATCGCAGCCTTCTCTTGGAGTTCCCACGTGCTCTTCAACGGCGCGGCATCCGTAATCTTATTCAAAAGAGTCTCAATCAACCGTACACGCTCAGCCTCCGGACGATCGATCGAGTCATCTGCATCGCGGCAAAAGGGAGGCCTGGTTCTCGTCTTGATGTCACTGGCGGGCATGTCATGGTGAACGACCACCACGTGCGGTTTGTTCCTCGCGACGAACCGATGATGTCTTATGATGGGCGACAGCCCGCCATACTTGAAAACCGCATGACAGTCCCAGGTACTCTCACGTGGTCTGGAACGGGTCAGCGACTTCAGGTACAACTGGGGGCTTGCAGTCAGGCCCTGACACCTCCAGAAAGAAATCGGATCGTGGTAGACGCTGATCGCGTCTCTCAACCATTGATCGTGCGAAGTTGGTCACCAGGCGACCGATTTCAGCCGTGCGGCATGCATGGGCATTCAAAGAAAGTTCAGGACTTTTTTACTGATCTCAAAATACCTCGGTCGGTTCGTTTCCGTATTCCACTGATCGTCGCGCCAGAAGGAATCGTGTGGGTTGTGGGGTATCGGCAGGATCAACGTTGGCTGCCCACGGCTTCGACGGAACGCTGTCTGATTTTAACCGCCGAGGCTGTATCTATAAAAGAGGGGACTGAGTGAGATGGAACGAATGTTTGGACGCCCAATCGTCACCCAGGAGCAAATGCGGAGCCGTATCCGAGAATTGGGGCGACAGATCAGCATCGACTATGCGGGCAAAGACCTGGTGCTTGTCGGTGTATTGAAGGGGGCCTATGCGTTTTTTGCCGATCTCGCTCGTGCGATCCGAATTCCAGTCCGTGTTGATTTCATCATTGTGACGAGTTACGGAACTCGATCTAGGACCTCCGGGAAGGTGAAGTTAGTGACGGACCTGACCGAAACAATCAGAGGCAAGGAGGTGCTTCTTGTCGAGGACATTGTCGACTCAGGATTGACGGTGCAGTATCTTACGAAGACCTTGGCGAAGCAGAAGCCAAAGAGCATCAAGGTATGCACGTTACTGAGCAAGCCGGAACGCCGAGTGGTCGACGTGCAGGTACATTATGTTGGCTTCAGGATCCAGAATGAATATGTCGTTGGTTACGGACTTGATTATCAACAGAAGTATCGCAACCTCCCTTATCTCGCCGTGCTCGATCAGTTGAACGAGGAACAAACGTAGCTTTTCTCAAGAGCTGTTGGCAATTTGCGGAATGCTATGTTAACATCACAACGAATTTTCAACATGTTGCTTCGAACATCCCGGCCAAGGAGAACTGGATGAATTCCCGGGTCAAGAACTTGCTTTTTTGGGTCGTTGTCGGCTTGTTCATGATTCTCCTCTTCAACCTATTCAGTGTGCCGACTCACGCACCAGAAGAAGACGTCATCTTCAGCGAGTTCATGGCAAAACTCGATAAAGGTGACTTTGAAAAAGTCATCATCAAGGGTAATCACATCAGCGGCGTCCTCAGGGACAAAACGCGCGTCCGGACCTACTCAGCGGATTATCCTGAATTTGTCAAAAATCTTAGAGACATGGACGTGCAGATTGAGGTGAAACCACCGGATGAAAGCCCATGGTATATCACTTTCCTGGTCACATGGGGGCCATTCATCCTCTTCTTGGGGCTCTGGTTTTTCCTGATGCGCCAGATGCAGATCGGCGGAAACAAGGCGCTGTCCTTTGGCAAGAGCCGTGCGCGTATGCTCACGGAGGAAAGGAAAAAGGTTACATTTTCTGACGTGGCCGGTGTTGATGAGGCTAAAGAAGAAGTCCTCGAAATCATCGAATTCCTGAAAGATCCGAGAAAGTTTCAAAAGCTCGGTGGGCGAATCCCTAAAGGCGTACTCGTCGTCGGTCCTCCGGGAACCGGAAAGACCTTGCTGGCGAAAGCCATCGCCGGTGAAGCAGGGGTGCCCTTCTTTAGCATCAGCGGCTCTGATTTCGTCGAGATGTTCGTCGGGGTGGGAGCCTCTCGAGTTCGTGATTTGTTTGAGCAAGGGAAGAAACATGCCCCGTGCATTATTTTCATCGATGAGATTGACGCTGTCGGCCGATTGCGAGGCGCCGGCCTCGGCGGTGGCCATGATGAGCGGGAACAAACGCTCAATCAGTTGTTGGTTGAAATGGATGGCTTCGACACGACTGAAGGGGTGATTTTGGTTGCCGCAACAAACCGTCCTGATGTGCTCGACCCAGCCTTGCTGAGACCGGGTCGTTTCGATCGGCAGGTTGTCGTCAATCGTCCGGACGTCCGTGGGCGCTCCGAGATTTTGAAGGTCCATACCAAAAAGGTGCCTATCGCAACCAATGTGGAGATAGAGAAGATTGCCAGAGGAACACCCGGATTTTCCGGAGCTGATCTGGAAAACCTGGTAAACGAAGCGGCGCTGTGGGCGGCTCGGCAGAACAAAAAAGAAGTCGAAAACATCGACTTTGAGATGGCCAAGGACAAAGTCATGATGGGTGCCGAACGCAAGAGCATGATTCTCACCGATGAGGAAAAGCGAGTGACGGCCTACCACGAAGCGGGCCATGCATTAATGGCAAAGCTCTTACCAGGAACGGACCCTGTTCATAAAGTGACGATTATTCCGAGAGGTCGAGCCTTGGGAGTGACCATGCAGCTGCCCACTGATGACCGGCATAATTACTCCAAGGAGTTCCTCTATAATACCTTGGCGATTTTGATGGGTGGACGCGTCGCCGAAGAGCTTGTGTTCAAGCATGTCACGACCGGAGCAGGTAACGACCTTGAGCGTGCAACCGACCTCGCTAGAAAAATGGTTTGCGAGTGGGGGATGAGTGAAAAGTTGGGGCCTCTGACGTTTGGGCAAAAGGAAGATTCCGTATTTCTTGGTCGAGACTTTACCACCAAACGGGATGTCAGCGATCAGGTCGCGCTTGAAATAGACCTTGAGATCAAGCGCTTTGTTACTGAAAATTATGAGCGCGCCAAACGCGTCCTGACTGAACAAATGACAAGCCTCAAAGCTTTGGCAGAGGCGCTCCTTGAAAAAGAAGTACTGGACGCGCCAGAAATCGATCAGATTCTCTTACAGTCCTCCTCTCAAACCGTTCCTGCCTAAAAGTATAGAGATTCAGCGGCGGCTCTCACGGGTGTGAGAGCCGTCGCATTCAAGTGCAGCGCGTCTGGACATTAGAGTGAATCCATGAGATGCGGGCCTTGATTCGGCGACCGCCATTCGCGCCGTACAATTTCTAGGTGAAATCGTTGGAGCACACCTCACCCCAACCACTGCCTTCTCGGAATTGGTTTCTGGCCAAAGGTCGCACGCTCCACTGGAAGTCTCGTCCGCTGATCATGGGGGTCGTCAATATCACGCCTGACTCGTTCTATGATGGCGGCCGGTATGATTTGCCGGAAAGAGCGATCGCTCATGCATTGGAACTCATCGAACAAGGAGCGGATATCATCGATATCGGAGGGGAATCAACGAGACCTGGCGCAGTCGCGGTGAGTGAGAATGATGAACTGGATCGAGTGATCCCGGTACTGGAAGGCTTAGTACCTCACGTATCAGTTCCCATCTCGATTGATACGACCAAATCTCGAGTGGCTCGTCTTGCACTCGACACCGGCGCATCGATCATCAACGATGTGAGCGCCCTTCGACAGGATCCGAACATGGCCGATGTCGTTGCGCGGTCGGGTGCGGCTGTTGTATTGATGCACATGCAAGGCACGCCGCGGACAATGCAACAATCTCCTCGGTACGCAGATGTCGGAGCCGAAGTGCTGCAATTCTTTGAAGAACGTGTAGAGGCCGCACTTCTGGCCGGGATCGCTCGAACCAATATCATTCTTGATCCAGGATTTGGTTTTGGTAAGCTGTTGTCTCACAACCTTGACCTATTGAGAGGATTGTCATCTTTCATGATGTTGAACTGCCCTTTGCTCGTTGGGCTGTCACGGAAAGGTTTCATCGGGAGCATCGTGGGAAAAGCCGTAGACCGCCGTGAATGGGGAACAGCAGCGGCCGTCGCACTGGCCGTTGATCGTGGTGCTAAAATTGTACGTGTTCATGATGTTGCGATGATGATCGATGTTGTTAAAATGGCTGCCGCCTTGAGCCCACTCTGGGCAACCTACGAACAGGAGCACGATGCGTAAATTATTCGGCACAGACGGCGTTCGCGGGGTCGCGAATCTCGATCCTATGACCAGCGAAATGGCAATGCAATTGGGGCGAGCAGCCGCTCATATCTTTATGCGCCGTGCCGGTCGTCATCAGATCGTGATCGGTAAGGATACTCGGATTTCTGGCTATATGTTGGAATCTGCTCTTATGGCTGGGATCTGTTCAATGGGTGTCGATGTGCTCTTAGTTGGGCCTATGCCCACCCCCGCCATCGCCTTCTTAACCAGGAGTTTACGTGCGGATGCGGGGGTCGTGATTTCTGCTTCACACAATCCGTATCAAGATAACGGCATCAAGTTCTTTTCGAGCAATGGGTTCAAGTTGCCTGATGAAGTTGAATCTCGGATCGAAAAGCTGATCATGTCTGACGAAATTCGCCATCTCCGTCCGACGGCAGACCTTATCGGCAAAGCGTACCGCATTGACGACGCGGAAGGACGTTACATTGAATTCGCAAAGCGATCCTTACCTAAGGACTTGGACTTTCAAGGAATCAAGCTCGTGGTCGATTGTGCAAACGGCGCTGCGTACAAAGTGGCTCCGACCGTCCTGAGAGAATTGGGGGCCTCTGTAGAAGTAATCGGCGACAAACCTGACGGAATGAACATCAATTCTGGATGCGGCGCGGTCCATCCTGAACTCCTTCAGGAAACCGTGCTTCGTCAGAAGGCCGATATCGGTATTGCCCTCGACGGTGACGCCGATCGAGCGGTCTTTGTCTGTGAGCACGGGACGGTCATCGATGGAGACCATGTCATGGCAGCCCTCGGGCTCGATCTCCAACAGAATGGACTCTTGGCCAAACAGACATTGGTTGGAACCGTGATGAGTAATTTTGGGTTAGAGCTGTCGATGGCCAAAGCAGGCATTACACTGGTCCGAACACCGGTCGGAGATCGGTACTTGCTCGAACGCATGTTGGCGGAAGGGTATAGCTTCGGTGGAGAACAGTCCGGGCATTTTATTTTTCTGGAACACAACACGACTGGAGACGGCCTGGTTTCAGCGCTCCAAATGCTGTCATTGCTGAAGCGAACCAAGAAACCCTTGTCAGAATTGGCGAAAGCCATGACAGCCGTCCCGCAAGTATTGGTCAATATCCAGGTCAAGCAGAAGCCGGTCTTGGAGACGATTCCTGATGTTGATCGAGCAATACAAGAAAGTCATCGACGTCTGAACGGAAGTGGACGTGTTGTTATCCGATACTCTGGTACTGAGCCATTGTTGCGAATCATGGTGGAGGGTGAGCAGTCCACGCTTGTGAATGAAATTGCCGACGATCTTGCCAGGGTTGTACGAGAACATATCGGATGAGCGTTCCCGTACATGAGGAACGCTCATGCTCCCATCTCTCACGGTCGCATTTCTTCTTGGTCTTCTTGGAGGATCCCAGCTTTCCTTTTTCCCGCTCTCCCTCTTCGCGCTGTTCATTTGCGTCGCCCTTGGTTTCAGCATCGTCGAACGAGCTGGTTACCTTGACACACACTGTACGCTGCTTCTGTACATAAGCCTTCTCTCAGGGGTCGTCTATTGGAGCGTCACGACTCCGCCACCATACCCTCATTTACCTTCATCGGATTTTCATAACGGAATGAGTGCTGCCATTACCGGACGGGTTGTCATGCCCGTTCAGTACGGTGTAGGTCGTCAGACCATCCTTCTCGAAACCGACAGCATGATGATGCCATCCAGGCGGATTCGCGTTGTATGGCGTGGCGCTGACCTGACGCTTCACCAGGGCGATCGCATTATGTTCCAGGGAACTCTTCACCATCCAAGGGGATTCTTAAACCCAGCCGGCTTCGATTACGCAGCCTATATAGAGCGCCAAGGCATTGATCTTGTTGCGACGATGAGCGGCCCTCACGCCATCACGCGTATCGAAAAGCCGCTCAATGGGCGATGGAGTTTCTGGAGTCAGATCGATCAGTGGAGGGCCACCATCCGGCAGGCAGCAGTCCACACATTGAGGCAACCAGCGTTGGGGATATTTCTTGGCATGGTTATCGGTGAACGCGGTTACCTTGATCAGGATATGCAGGAATGGTTTATGATCACCGGAACCGTTCATCTACTCTCGATCTCAGGCTCGCATCTCGGGCTGGTCGCCGTGGTATGTTTTTGGACCGTGAAGCGAGCCATCCTATGGCTCCCTCCTTCATTTGTGTTGGCTCTATCGCGAAGAGTCACTCCCTCAAAAGTTGCCATTCTCTTCACGTGGCCGGCTGTCGCACTATACGCGTTGCTTGCCGGGGCCGAATTGGCGACCATACGTTCGCTTATCATGATTACCTTAGGAATGGTGGCGGTCTGGCTCGGACACGAACGTCATCTTGGGCACGCAATGGCAGCGGCTCTTCTCGTCATCGTTTTGCACGAACCTCGAGCGATCTTTGACATATCCTTTCAGCTCTCTTTTCTGTCCGTACTGGCAATCATCGGTATGATGGGGAACATACGATCAGGAGAAGCAGACGAACGCGACCTCCATCGTAATCTTCGATGCCGGGTCAGAACGCATGTGTTCGGAGCTCTTTTGATGAGTGGGGCGGTGACATTGGTCACACTTCCCCTAATCGCATTCTATTTCAATCAAGTTCCCTGGATGGGGATCATGACGAACCTCGTGGCCGTCCCGTTTACCGGTTTTGTACTGGTACCGCTAGGATTACTGGTTTCACTATGGACAATCGTGACAGAGAACGATTCGCTACTTATGGCGAAAGGTCTGGAGCAGTTATTTAACTGGATGGTATCGGGACTTCGTTGGTGTGCTGCGATCCCCGGTGGAGAGTGGCATGTGGCGGCTCCATCAATTCCCACGATGATACTGTTTTATGCGGGAGTACTGTTAGCCAGCATCCAGGCGGTGCCAAGGCACTTTCGAATCGTGGGTGCTAGCACCATCGTTGTGTTGCTCGGTTGGTGGTTGGTTGCTCCCGGCATGCAAGGAGACGGTGACCACTGGCGTGTCACGTTCCTCGATGTCGGACAAGGAGATAGTGCTGTCATTGAGCTCCCCGATGGCCGAACGGTACTTATCGACGGTGGAACGCGTCACGAGAGGTTCGATATGGGGCAAAGAGTGGTTGCACCGTTTCTTTGGAATCGGAGGATCCATCATATTGATTATGTTATTGGGACACATCAGCAACTGGACCATGTGGGTGGACTGGTCTGGATACTTCGTCATATGTCCGTTGGGCAATATTGGGGCGGAGGCATCGCTCGGCCTGAGCAATTTTCCCAAGACCTTCAATCCGCTCTTCGCGTTGGTGGGATCAGTGAGCAGGTTGCAGTACTCGGACAAGACTTGTTGCATTCGAGTGTCTGTCAATTGAAGATTCTTAACCCATCTGAAAGTGCCATTGGGTTGGATGTGGCGCGTCTCCAAAGCGGGACTTCATTGAACAATCTGTCCATCGTGTCACGACTACAGTGTGGTGTGCACTCTATTCTATTCGCCGCCGACATCGAGACTGACGGATTGAGCCGGTTAACAATAGACGGCCGCCGTCCCGTGACTTTACTGAAAGTGCCTCACCATGGAGCACACAGTTCTCTTGATCGGGACTGGATCCGCCAGCTTCGTCCACAGTATGCCGTCATCTCGGTCGGGGCCACCAACCCGTATGGGCATCCAGTGAAATCTGTGGTTCAAGCGTATAAGGACCAGGAGACGGCGGTATACCGTACAGACCATGACGGAGCAATTTTGGTGACTGGGCGGCTATCGACATCAGAATTTGCTGTGAGCCGTATGCGCGATCTCGTTATGGAACCCATTGATCTCCTCAACTGCCCATGGCGTTGTGAATACAGCAACTGGCACCGCCTTTTACTCTCATCCAGCTGACCGATCACTCACCCAACTTTCGAGCATTCCTGGGTGTCTCTCATAGGTTCTGTCTCTAGCGTACAAGACCGGCTAGGAATGACAGTTTTTTGCTCTTTCTGGCACGGATGATAGAAGAGCACGCAAAAAGTACCAATCTTTTCACAGTCTTATCATAATGCTAGCAAGGCACAGCATGTGCAGAAGACTCGTCCCATACTAGCGCTCTGACCGAAGGGAGTCCTGATCATGGCCAAGCTTGTTCGTATAGTCATTCAGCTTCCGGTCGAGCTCAAGGAAAAACTTGATGCCCTCAAACAGCAGGGATACACGACAAGTGGCTTCATCAGGGCCACATTGGAGCGGGAGCTGAATAAACTTGATGTACGCCAAGATCCCACGGTTAGAAAAGCGGTCACGAAATGAAGACCTTCGTTTCGAGGAGAGCATAAGCCAGTGGCACGATTATCTGATTTGATCCGAGAGCAAGCTTCTCATCCCCCGGGGAGTGGAGCACGACCTCACCCTGCGGCTGCCTCCTCATTCCAACAAGCCGATCGTTCTTGGATCACTTCCACGAGGCAAGAAATCATCCGGATCAAGGAAGCCATCTGTTCCAACAAAATCCCGGAGGTCAAAAGCTGCGCCATTTACGCTGAGCAGGTTGTTCAACGACTGCAGCAGAGCGATGACCTCGTCGGGTGGGCGTTGAACGGGCAGACTGATGACTATCTGGTCGACAATGCGCTGCATGTCGCAGTTCTGGCCACGAAGGTTGGAAGCGGTCTGCACTACCGAGACCAAGATCTAGAGCGCCTGGCATTGGTGGGTTTGCTCCATGACATCGGCATGTGGACAGTCCCCGAGTTCCTCGTCGCGAAACGGGGAGTCTTGTCTGAAGAAGAACGAGACGTCATTCGCACGCATCCCGAGAGAGGTCGCCGAATTCTTGCCGGACAGGGTGCCGTGTTCGAATGGATCGCCGGCGTCAGCGCGCAGGAACACGAACGATGGGATGGCAGCGGGTATCCATGTCGGCTCAAAGGCGCACAGATCGAGGAGGCTGCACAGATCATCGGGATTGTTGATACGGTGGATGCCATGGTGACGACCAGGCCGTATCGTCACAGCATCTCACCCCATCAGGCCATACGCGAGCTCCTTCTTCATGGCCGGACAACCTTTTCCCTTCCCGTATTGAAAGCCATTGGAGATCAGATCACGTTGTATCCGATCGGAACGGTTGTACGACTCAATACTGGAGAAACAGTGACGGTCACGAAAACTAATTCACGGTACCCACTCAGGCCCGTCGTGAAACTCACCAAATTCGGTGAAGCGAGTGAGTTGGACCTCTCACAAGGCATGTCACGGCATATTGTGGAAGTCATGCACGGTAGGGCGGCAGCATAGGAGAGGCGCTATGCTTCGATTGTGTACGAAACCGATAGCAGTTGTTGGAATGGCAGTCGGTGTTGGTCTTCTCTTATTGGCTGGCTGCCGAAACCCTGGGCAATCGACGCTGCCGCCTTCAGCCGTGAGCACTAGTCCACAAGTACTGCCTCCGTTGCCCAAAGGGGATGTGTTTGCCGACGAAACAGTTCCAACGGCTGACGCTCCGATCGAAACAGGCGATACCTTGGAAGTGATCATTCGACGCGGAGCGGGGGAAGAAAAGTACAGCAGCTTAGTACGAGAGAACGGGTCCGTCTCGGTTGGATTTATGGAAGTGCTTGTCGAAGGCGTCACGGTTGCTGAGGCTGAGCGGCGAATACAAGATGCGGCTAGACCGTTTATGAAAGAACCCCGGGCTCAGGTTGCGCTCAAGAAGAAACTGCTCAAGATCAAACGGATATTCGTATTTGGAGACGTCAAGAAACCAGGGATGGTTCCGATGGCGAGGAATATGACGGTGCTACAGGCGCTGGCAGCTGTGGACAATTTCTACGAGACGGCACTCTTAGAGGAAATCCGAGTGGTCCGAGGTGGAGACTTCGCAAACCCGAAGATCTTGACGGCTGATTTAGCCCGCCTCTTCACATACGGCGACCTCTCGCGAAACATCACACTCGAAGAAAACGACGTAATTTTTGTTCCACGTGAACAGCTTGGAGACGCGACGGAAGCAGCGAAGAAACTTACGCCGATCCTTCAAGCCGCGATCATGCCGATTTATCCGGCATACTTGATCCCAGCATTTACTTCGTTCAAGCCATAACGCGATGGGCTAAGACGAGAGCTATTCATGGCGCAATACGAACTGAACGTCATCGATTACTGGCTGATCCTTAAGAAGCGCAAGTACCTGATACTACTGTCCGCTGTCATGGTCGTGGTCTTTACATTCCTCTTTTCCGAGTTTCTCAAGCCCAATCCGATCTACGAAGCCTCCGCAAGGGTAAAGTTTGAACGGAGTGCGACGATGGCCCAGCAGCTTTTGGAATCACTTTCCTACTCGAACCTCAATGACATCGGCACACAGATCGAATTCATCAGAAGCTTTCCGGTCATGGAACGGGTAGCAACAGATCTTGGCAGAGTCGATCCGGACACATCGGAGGAAGAGAAACGGTCAGCCGCTTATCTCAATATCATTTACAACCTGGGTCAAGAGATCACGGCACAACGTGAAGGCGATACGAACATCATTCGTATTTCTGCCACGTCAGATCAACCTGAACAGGCTGAGCGGATGGCCAATTCCACTGCGTCCGCTTATCGAGTAGAAAACATCGCGACCCGCAATCGCCTCGTCACTGAATCGAGACGGTTCGTGGAAGAACAGTTGGCGAATTTGGAAAAACATCTAAATGACTCTGAGGAGGCGTTGAGGACATTTAAGGAGAAAGAAGGACAAGTGTTTCTGTCCGATGAAGCGAGAGCTGCATTGGATACCTTCACCCGACTTGAAGAACACTATAATGAAGTGTTGCGAAAGCGTGCTGAAGGTGAGCGTCAGATCGAGGTGTTGAAACGATCTGATGCGATCATCGGTAATCAAACCGGCCGAATCTTTACTGAAGAACAAAATGCGCTTCTGACAATCCTGAATCAACGGTTATTGGATCTGATTCAAGAGAGAGATACGCTGCTCATTAACTACACGTTGGATCACCCGCAAGTGACGGAGCAACAGAAAAAGATCGACAATGTTAAAGAGGAAATGATCAAAGAGCTCAAGTCCAAGGTCTCCACTCTGATGGATCGAGAGGACGCGCTCCAAGAACAACGGAATCACTACCGAAAGCGCTATCTCGGATACCCGCGCGCCGCGATTCAAATGACGCGATTGGAGCGTGAGGTCAAGGTCAATACGGATCTCTTGGCGACACTGAAGGCCAAACATCAGGAGTTGCTGATCAAAGGAGCGGAACGGATTGAAGAAGTCACGATCATCGCTCCAGCCATGACGCCCACAAGCCCCATCAATGCTTCGAATGTGACATTGAACTTGATGATCGGGGCGCTGATGGGATGCTTCCTCGGAATCGTACTTGCGTTCGGGCGTGAGTCCTTCGATACCTCCATCGGGACCATCGAAGGAGTCGAGGAGTTTCTCAAAGTCCCTGTCCTAGGAATTATTCCGCAATTTGACCACAAGGTCTTACGAGACATGGCCCAGGAGGCGTTGCCTCCGGACACACCGTCCTCCGTGGCTGATGGTTTATCGAAATTGATCTGTCTGCTCGATCCAAAGTCTGTCTTGTCGGAAAGTCTTCGCTCGCTACGGACAAACATTCAATTTGCCAGTTTAGACCGCCGAGTCAAATCGATCATCTTTACCAGTGCCGGGCTTGGAGAAGGTAAGAGCACCTGTGTCATCAATTTGGCCATTACCATGGCGCAAGAAGGAATGAAAGTCCTCCTGGTGGATGCCGATCTTCGTAAGCCCATTGTGCATCAGCGGCTTGGACTAGGCCGCGAGCCGGGCTTGGTCGATGCATTGCTTGGGACGACCTCTTGGCGAGCGTATGTTCGCTCGGCCACAGATCTGATGCTTGGGACGGTCGGTGTCGATCGGTTCATGAACACGCCTGGGCTGGATAACTTACATGTCCTGACCAGTGGATCGGAATCAGGCAATCCAAACGAGTTTCTGAACATCAATAAGATCAAAGCCCTGACAATCGAAATGCAAGAAGAGTACGACATTGTGCTGATCGATACCCCACCGATTCTTCCGGTCACGGATGCGGTTGCCTTTAGCTCTCGCGTCGACGGGACCATATTGGTGTACCAGGTCGGTCGAATCGGGCGGAATGCGCTTAAACGTGCCAAATTCTTGCTCGACCATGCCCAGGCCAATGTGCTTGGTGTGGTCCTGACAAACGTGAAATCAGAAGTAACGCCGGAGTACGGGCTCTATCGCTACGAGTATCGCTGACGTGACTTCAGGAGCTGCACCGCCATGCAACCAGCGACCATTAGCGCACAAGACAGCCTCGTGGTTTCCGTACTTGCGGTCGCAATCGCATTGGGTCTTACGCTCACGACACCTGCAATCGGCCTCCAAGCCGTCCTCGGGTTTTTAATCATCCTGATCGCCTTCACTTCCGTATCGGCCGCGCTCTATCTCCTTATCGCGTCGATGTTGTTGTCGCCGGAGGTTGCCATCGGGCAAATCCAAGGACGCGGTGTCGGAGGACGAGAGTTGTCGTTCCGGATGGACGACATTCTTTTGGTCATCATCGGAGCGAGCTGGCTGGTGAAGAATATTCTCTACCGCGAAATGGCGTTGTTTCGGGAAACACCCCTGAATCGACCGATCGCCGTATATATGGTGATTTGCGTGGTCTCAACGTTATTCGGCGTGCTCAATGGACATGTCAGACCGATGACTGGATTCTTCTTTGTGCTGAAGTACTTTGAATATTTCTTTGTGTTTTTCATGGTGGTCAACCACGTGCGCTCTCAAGAACAGGTCGTGGGGCTCGTGGCGGCGTTACTCGTCGTCGGCCTACTCGTGAGTTTCTACGCCATCTCTCAAATACCGGGTGGTGTACGGGCATCCGCACCCTTTGAGGGAGAAAGCGGAGAGCCCAACACGTTGGGAGGGTACTTAGTATTTCTGCTCGCCATCATAACAGGCCTCTTGTTGCATATCCAGACCGGTCCGATTCGCATCGCGTTATTGGTACTCGGTGGTTTTGCCATCTTGGCGCTGATGGCCACTTTGTCGCGGTCTTCCTATCTGGCCGGCGCCGTCCTGCTGGCGGCCGTAGGGTTAACCCAGTGGCGACGGCCACGTGTTGTCACAGTTCTGTTGGTCATCATCGCCTTGATCCCATTGTTTGCACCGGAGAACGTCAAACACCGTGTGAATGAAACATTTTTCGGTCGCCAATATGGCGGGGAAATCAAAGTCGGCGCTGTTGGGCTTGACCTTTCCACAACCGAACGACTGAAGTCATGGGCGTATGTCTTAAAGGACTGGGTTCATGATCCGATCCTGGGTCGTGGGATCACGGGGTATGCGTGGGCGGATGCACAGTACGTCAAGATCATCGGGGAAACGGGTCTTGCGGGCATCGTCGCCTTCGGGTTCATCGTCTATCGCCTCTGGCGATGTGCCCGAGAGTCGTTTGTGTCACAAACTGATCCGTTTGCAAAAGGGCTGGCTCATGGCTTCCTCTTAGGCTTGATCGCCATGCTTGCGCACGGCGTTGGCGCCAATACCTTTATCATCATTCGCATAATGGAACCGTTTTGGCTTTGTGCCGGTCTTGTCATGTTATTGCCGATTCTATCAGCTGGAGAAGATGCGCCTCTACAGCCGAAGGAGGCGACGTGACCTGGTTTCTCTTTTGTTATTGGTATGAGCCGGATGCTCCGCGGGATCCAGTTGGATTGGTTCGTATGTGGAAATTGGCAGAGACACTCAGTCAAATCGGAGATCGGGTCACGGTGTTTCCCCCTCGGTATCGATCCGCGGCGAGTCGTCATGCCTGCACAGTTATTCCCATCAAGGTGATCCATCTCCCGTTGATTCGTCCGCTGTCCTATGCTCTAGGATCGTTTATTCAAGGACTGGTTCGTGCACTCCTGACCAAGCCGGACGTAGTGTACTACCGATGGATGGATAGTCCGCATGCATTCATTCTCGCCAAGTTGCTGCGAGTACCATGCGTCTGCGAAGTGAACGGCGAGCCGGTTCCTGACTGGCTCGGCGATCGAACATGGTGGGTTCGCCGCCTGAAAGAACTGTTGGCTAGACTCGCCTTCAGGCACTGCGATCGGGTTGTCGTGCTGACCGACGGGTTGCGGTCGTTGCTTCATGATTGCTATGGGGTTCCCCTTGAACGGATCGCAGTGCTTCCCAGCGGCACAGACGAGCAGCAGTTTGCTCCACGCGATCCTGTGGCCTCTCGCCTTGAACTTGGTCTGTTACCTGCTCGTCCGTACATCGGGTTTGTTGGGAGCTTTTACCGCTATCAAGGTCTTTCTTGTCTGCTGGATGCGATGGTGTTGATCAAAGAAGCCTGCCCAACTACGCAACTTCTACTCGTGGGCGATGGGGAGGTGGTCGAAGAGCTTAAGCAACAGGCGAGACGTCTGGGGATGGAGGACAACATTACCTGGACCGGTCGTGTTCCCTACTGGGAGGTCCCGGTTTGGATTGGTGCCATGAATCTCTGTGTGGCCCCCTTTTGCGGAGACCGTGGAGAGACTTCTCCGGTGAAGATCTTTGATTACCTCGCGTGCCAACGTCCGGTGGTCGCTAGCGCGATTCCATCGGTGGTGTCGACATTCACTCCTGATAGTGGTGTGCAACTGATCGCATCGGACCAGGCTCGCCCACTGGCCGACGCCATCATTACCCTGTTGAACGATCCAGCTCGGTGCACAGTCATGGGGCAACAGGGTCGTCGATTTATAGAGGGCAGGTTTTCCTGGACTGCCATCGTCGAGCAGCTTCGTCATTGGCTCAGCGAAGACATCATGGGAAGCCATCATGCACATTCTCATGTACTGTGATGAAGACCTAGGCGTAGCGGCCGGTGGTTCACGACAAGTCTTGGAATTTGCCAAGGCATTAGCTGCCCGTGGGCATGACGTCACCGTGATCGCACCGGAGTCAGAGGAACCCAGACCCGGCATTTCTGTTCCACCACAGATACGCCTACAGATGGTGCCTGTCATCAGATGGAGAGGACTGCGCCCCGTTTCTTTTCTCCTGCGCTCAAAACGGATATTGACGAGACTGTTACGCGATGAGACTCCGAACGTATTGCTGTGGTTTGATTCTCCAGGACAAATTGCCCCTCTATGGGCGTTACGAGAGAAGTCCTGCCCTGTCGTCTACGTTGTTAATGGACTCCCTAACGAGGAAGTCCAGGGGATGTGGCGTCTCCCACCATTCCGCAGTCTCTTGAGCCATGGACTCCGCCTGGCCGCGAGGAACGCGAACGTGATTGTAAGTGTTTGTCCCGAATTGTTCCGCAGCCTCAAGTCATTAGAGCCGATCGATTCAGGCAAGTGTGCGGTGATCAAAAATGGGGTCGATCCTGTCCACTTCTTTCCTCAGCCCCATCATGCGGCCCGAACGGAGTTGTCGCTTGTCGATCAGGGACCGTACATCGGCTTTGTCGGTGGATTTTTCCCGTGGCATGGTCTCGACACACTTGTCGATGCCATCGCCATTGTTGCGAAGTCGCATCCCACTGTTCAATGCCTCCTCGTTGGAGAAGGACAGACCATACCAGCGCTCAAAGCACAGGTTGATCGTCTACGCCTATCTCGCCATGTCCATTTCGTTGGGCGTACCGACTTTGACAACGTGCCGAAATGGATTGCCGCCTGCGATGTCTGTGTGGTGTTGCACAGACAGACGAGATCCTATCCTGGCGACTCGATGAAGTTGTGGGAGTACCTAGCTTGCGGGCGTCCCGTGGTTGCGACAGCAGGGCCTGGATACGGAGATGTCGTCGTCGACTTCCGCTGTGGTTTATCCGTTGGAGCTGACGATCACGACGATCTGGCGCGTCAGATTATTACCTTGTTGGACAACCCGGAGCTTCGAGAGAAGATGGGCCAACGAGGACGGTCTGCTGTCGTGCAAACTCACACCTGGGCTGCCCGAGCAGTGCAGCTCGAACAGGCATGCCATCAAGCGATCGGCCGAACAGCATTAGCAGCGTGAGTGGGTATGGGGGATCAAGGGCAACATGACAGTCAGCTAGGTATGTGTTCTCACAACGGTACGGCAACAACTCCGCGTCTTCGTGACCGAATCCTCCACGCTGGTGGGTGGGCCGGCGGAGGATTCCTCTTCGACAAGGTCGTGGCGGCAGTACAACTGGTGATCCTCGCAAGAATCCTCACTCCGGCAGATTTTGGAGTGATGGCAGCTTCGGCGGCCGTCTTACTCGCAATGCTGACAATCAGTGAATTAGGTATCGAGGCCGCCCTGATCGGAAAAGAGATCGTGACAGAAGAAGATCTTGCTACAGCCTGGTCGGCGTCGGCTTTACGAGGCCTGGTGATGGCCAGTGGGGTCTGGATGATAGCTGGGATGATCAGTGAGCTGATGCGTATGCCATTGCTGGAGCCGCTGCTTCGCGTCCATGCTTGGGCGTTGATCATACAGGGTCTTTACAGCCCTGCGTTGGCTGTAATGATGAAACGACTTGATCTGAGACGTCGCGTCACACTCGATGTCGTCCGACGCGGCGTTGAAGCCACCGTGACTTTGACGATTGCGCTTGTTTATCGCACGGTCTGGGCCTTGGTCATCGGACAACTCGTAGCCTTGGCAGTCGGATGTTTGCTGTCATTTCGTGTGACCCAGTTCGTTCCCCACTGGTCGTTACGGGGATCCGCCCTTTCGTACTTTGTCCACTACGGCAGCCGACTGAACATCACAACGCTCTGTGCCTTTGCCGTGATGACCGGCGGTGAGTTTGTTATTGGTCGCCTACTGGGAGCAGAAGCATTAGGAATGTATCAACTAGCGCTTGCCATTCCTCTCCTTATTGGGGCGCGGGCCACAGCGCTCATGCAACAGATCAGCGTGCCGACCTATGCCTCCTTGCAACAGGATCAGCTCGGTGTCATTCGTGTATTCAATCTTCAAGTCGGACTCATTGGTATCATCTACATCCCGCTTGCCGTGACGATTGGAACCTTGTCACCGGTCATGGTGCCTGTCGTATTCGGCCCACAATGGATAGATATCGTCGATCCACTTAAGGTTCTTTGCCTTTATGCCGTTTGCAGCGGCTATGCCAGTGTCATGGCATCTTTACATTATGGGATGAGACGTCCAGATCTTCAGATGAGGAGTTGGGTTGGGCAATGTGCCCTCTATCTGGCCCTCATTGTTCCGATGACATACTGGCTCGGAGTCCTCGGCGCCGCGCTCTCGCTCACCGGCAGCTACCTATTCGGCGTTGCATTGCAGGCATGGGAGAGTCGACGACTCCTCGGTTCTTCGAGTAATGACACGTTTCTCTCGCTGAGTCGTACCGGGTCTCTCGGTATTCTGATGGGAATGGTTCTCTCGACGGTTCAGCTCCAGCATCGAGTGCTCGTTTCATGGACGCCAGAAATTCTTGGCCTGGTTGCCATCGTATTATTCGGCGGATACCTCTGGTGGATCGAACGACCTCGGCTGAATGCTCTCTGGAACTATCAGTCGCAAGGTGTGCGCGCATGACTTCTGTAGACGACCTGGACCTGTCGATCGCTATTGTCAGCTACAACACTCGAGCGTTGGTGCTGGATTGTCTCAAATCGGTGTTTGAGGCTTCTGGCAAGGTGACGGTCGAGGTGATCCTTGTGGATAACAACTCTCGCGACGGGACAACGGAGGCTGTGAGGGAACAGTATCCAACAATGCAACTCATCGTGAATCAGCAGAATCGAGGCTTTTCCAAAGCAGTCAATCAAGCACTCGAGATGAGTGGCGGTCGTTATCTACTTATGTTGAATAGCGACACGCGCTTACAACCTCGTGCGTTAGAACACATGGTCACCTGCCTCGATCAAGAGCCAGATATCGGGGCCGTAGGCTGCACGCAATGGACGGAAGACGGCCGGATGTATCAATCGTGTTTTCCTTTTCCGTCGGTTCGCGACCATCTGACCTATGCAGCATTCTTTCGTCGATGCGCCCCCAGGCTCCAAGGTGCTCTCGCTTCAAAGCTGGCCATCGACTGTTCCCAGTCGCAGGATGTGGACTGGATCAATGGGGCATGCCTGATGGTACGCCGCGATCTCATGAAAGCGTGCGGTGGATTAGACGAAGGGTACTTCATGTACTTCGAAGATATCGATCTATGTCGGGTGATTAGACAAAAGGGGTATCGGATTCGACACGTGGCTGATGCGGGCGTCACTCACCTGATCGGTCGTAGTGGCGTGGGGCATCGCGAACAATTGAACCTTATCTGGGAGCTCAGCCGAATCCGATATGTAGAAAAACACTTTCCACTCTTCACTCGTTGGATCATGAAAGCCTGGATTGCCACTGGAACGATCGCCAGACTGATCAATACCGTGGTCGGTTCCAAAGCGATCGCTCACGGCCCATCATTCGGTACCGCTCTGTCAATCCTTGCTCGTATCTTGACTAGAAAACGATCGATAGAGTCCGAGTTCGCTTGGATTGGGCAGGGTAGAGGATAAGGAGTATCGTCATGGAACGTCGAGCCGCCTATCCTACTGACACACAACATATCGTCAATCTATCAGGATATGTGTGGGCAGCCCGTCAACTTGGTGCACTGCAACGATGTCGAATCTTAGATTTATCGTGCGGAACCGGGTACGGTGCGGACTATCTCGGAACCTGTGCTGACCGGATCGTGGCCATCGATTGTGTTCCAGAGGTCGTCGCCACAAGTCGGTCCAACTACTCTCGATCGAACGTACACTTTCTCGCGATGGATGGGTGTGCGCTTGGATTCCGCGATGACTCATTCGACTGCATCGTCTCGCAAGACACCATTGAGCATATCTCCGACGACGCCCGTTTCGTGGCGGAACTCACCCGGGTGCTAAGAGTGCGCGGCACCCTTATCATTTTTACCCCCCATGGAAAAGGCAAGGAGATCGTGCCAAGCGACCCCTATCATATTCGAGAATATACCGCCCAAGAGTTCCAGGAATTGCTCGCGCCCCACTTTTCAACGATTCGGTGGTATGGACGTCGTCAAGGCCATCGGCTCAAGACGGCAGAACGGTCAATGGATAATGTCCGCACGTTGGACCCTCTCGGATTACGTACCTGTGTGCCACGTCCGGTTCGTCATTGG
This sequence comes from uncultured Nitrospira sp., assembly GCA_902500755.1. Classification (GTDB taxonomy): domain Bacteria; phylum Nitrospirota; class Nitrospiria; order Nitrospirales; family Nitrospiraceae; genus Nitrospira_D. Next base: position 1,917 of record CABVRV010000022.1, on the reverse strand, counting down.
ATCGGCAGCCTGGTCAGTCGATTGTACGGAGGTCCCGAGCTGAGGGAACTTGTGCCCGGCGACATTGAGTACACCGAAGGGATTGCTGAGGACACCAATTTGATCGGGGTGTGTGTCAAATGATCGGACGTCGGAGTGCACAGTTCACCCAGATCGGAACGATTCTGCTGCCGGCTGTCGGCCTTGGACTGATTGCGCGGGCATGGGTGATCTGGAAGGCCCCCAATCAGTCGTTCGCCGTTGATCAGTTGTTCGATACGCTGGCATGGAATCTTGTAGTGCTGCGACAGTTCACTCTCGACGGGATCAATGCAGCTGCGCATGTGGGGCCTCTCTATCCAACGGTTCTTGCGGGTTTCTACTTCATCATTGGTCACCGACCAGAGTGGGTGCCGATGCTGCACATTCTGTTCGACCTTTGCGCAGTTTGGGGCATCTATCAAGTTGGAGCTATCCTCTGGAATTCACGAGTGGGAGCTTGGACGGCTTCTCTTTTGTTTCTCTATCCGGCTTACTGGACCTATGACCCAAGGATACGGAGCGAGGCGCTCCTGACGCTCCTCATGAGTCTCTGGTTATGGGCGACGGTCTTGGCCATGAAGGCACCATCGAAGCCTCGTTTTGCCATCATGGGGCTCGCTGCTGGACTGACCGTCTTGTGCAAACCGGCCGTTCTCGCACTGGCTGTATTGCTCGCCACACTTACAGGAATGGGGGCAGATCGAATTTCACGAAAAATGGTCTACGGGTTTGTGTACGGAACAGCCTGTCTGGCCCTCGTGCTGCCATGGTCCGTGAGGAATTACATGGAATTCCATCACATCATTCCGGTGTCAGCCGGAGTAGGAGTCGGATTTTGGATGGGGAGTGATCCAACATCTCGAGGAAGTTGGCCCATGCCGCTCGAGCGAGAATATGCCATCTGGGAGAGCGCTGGCCTCACACCGCTTCCCCATGCCTATGCGATGTATGAGGTCCAGACAGATCAACTATTGCGGCAAAAGGGGATTGAGCGGATCATGGCAGACCCTCTGAGCTATCTGAGCTTGACGCTCGGAAGAGTCTGGGACTTTTGGGTCGGCAACTCGTACTATTTGTTCGATGAGCAACAGGAAGGCATGCTTGGGTTATTGAAGGATGCCCAAGAGAGGGGATGGGCGGTGGCGTTCTACAGTTTGTTCAAACGACTGGTGTTAGTCCCAACTCTCATCATCTTTGCCAGTTACAGCGCGTGGATTCACCGAGATCGCTGGGAAACGCTCTTGCCACTCTATGTGTTTCCCATCGGACTCACGGCTGGTTATGTCCCATTCACCGTGGAAGCAGGTCGCTACGCGTTGCCCGTATTACCTTGTCTCATGATGTTATCGGTGGCTGCAGTTCATCATTTGCCAATTATGCAGCCGTTTTTCTGGAAACGACGTATTTCACCAGATATGACGGGCATACGATGACCTACGATCTGACCAGACATCACTTTCTGAACCTGCTCGCTTCCTACCAACCCTCTACCTATGAATCGTTCGGCCAACAAGACGAACGTTTCATGGTCCCCATGCACCATGCAATGAAATGTCGAGACCGCTTGCACGTTGCATTGAGAATCGGGCTGCGCACCTTGCCATCGGATAGACAGACTATCGTCGATCTAGGCCCTTTCCCTGGTAGCCTGTTACGACTGATTCGCCGAATCGACTACACCAAATCGGCACAGTTGTATGGAGCCGGACTCATGGTTTCCGAGGATTTCGTCAACTTTATGCGACAGGATATCCAGGCAAACATCCTGACTGTTGACCTTGATCCGGTAGGAGGTCATTTTGAGACCAAGGGGTATTCCGAGAAGGTTCCTCTTCCGGATGACTCGACGCAGCTGGTATTCGCACTGGAGATTATTGAGCATCTGACATCACCCTT
>CABVRV010000021.1 GCA_902500755.1 uncultured Nitrospira sp. | reverse complement strand
AGCCCGATGCCGACTGACAGGAGGAGATAGAGGATGACGAACCAGAGCACCACGCGGGCAGGATACGGCTATCCGGGGCAGCAATCAATCTGTATCGAGTTTCTTGAAGAAGAGGAACAACGATGCCACTTGGGAGAATATGCGGAAAGGGAAGGTCAAAATACCCTGAAGCATCCATCCTCCTGGCGTAGGAGAATCGTGGCGATCATCCAGCTCTATCCCGCTCATAATGCACAGGGCTCAGCGAGAATAGTGTTACCAGAAAGGATACAACCTCAGGGGTTCATCAGGTGACGGCTAGAAGGTGAGAAATATGTACCGTCCAGCAGGAGAGGGACTGGTCATTGGTCGATCATACGAATACTCCTAGAACGACCAGTATCGAGATGCTCCTAGGACAAGACGGCAGCCGGCCAGAAAGAGATGACCATGAGACTCAACCGGTACTGCCTTAGTCCACTGCACTTCGTACAAATTTAGGGAATGTTCCCATCGGGTTTCAGCAACGTGGAGTTCGATCAGTTGCCTGGTTCGCACCCGATTTCCTATAAGAATGAGAGCGCCATGCTCACTTCGGTTCAGGCAATATACCTCACCCTGTTCGATGCTCAGAGACTCTTCACCGGTTGACTCACAGAGACCATAGCCACACACCTTCTGCTCATTACAGCGCGCTTCTCGTCGGCGAGAAAGAAATGGGCCCTTAGCCTTATCCTGCTGAAGGATCCCAGTCATAGACACCCTCGCCTCAAGATTTCCCATACGGTCTGGACGGATTTCGCTACTGACCACTCTAGTTCCTATGCTTGTTTCCATGGCCCCCCCACAAAGTGACGCCAACAGTTAGGATTCTTGAGCAAACGCCATGCCCGCGGATCGTTCAAGACATACACGTGGATTCATGAGGAATCTGCTCCCTCTGCTCCAAAGGGCTACCCGATCAGATTCGACGAGCGAAGGAACATTGATTCACTCTTCCGATGTATTCGATATGCATGCCTCTGATTTTAAATGCAATTGAGATTTGAATGAAAAAGCATACAGCTCGCATGATCAACCTTCACAGCAACAGACCTTTTCTACATTGTTCCTGCGGGCACCTATCACCCCACCAATACATCTCAACGCCATCCCACCCGACGATTTGAGTAATGGCTCCATGGTTGGGCCAAATTAGCTCAGCTTCTCCACGCGAAGGCCAAGCAGGCGGATCTGTTTTCGATGTGGGTTCTCTCGACGATCAAGAAACGGCAGAAGCAATTTTAATCCCTCACGCTGCAACACACCCGGATCACTTGCTGGTACGGTCAAGGTATGGGCTCGCGACTTAGTTTCGAAGTCCGCAAACCGGATCGTCAGCACGACAGTCCGAAAAGCCTGAAAGCCTTCATGAGTCAAACGATGAATGACACCTCGAGTAAGCCTATCGAGCTGAGTAAAGAGCGTCTGACTATCAAGCGTATCGGACTCGAACGTTTCCTGCTCACCAATCGATTTTGGCTCTGAATATTCTTCGAGCGGAGAATCATCCCACCCATGAGCTCCATCATAGAGAGCCACACCACGCTTCCCTAGTAGCTGTTCGAGCTGATACACAGGCAACGCTCTCAGATCGTCGACGACCTTGATCCCTCTCTCCCTCAACCTGGCTTCCGTTTTAGGACCGATGCCAGGAATGACCCGGATCGGCAACGGAGATAGAAAAGCCTCCGCCTGCTCCTCACACACGACCGTGAGTCCGTTCGGCTTCTGCCAACCCGAGGCAATCTTCGCGACCAACTTATTCGGCCCGATACCGACTGAAGCGGTCAACAGCACTTCCGATGTAATCGTTTCTTTCAGGTGGCGGCAGATGCGCTCCGCCTCTTTGTAGGATCCAGTCCAGCTTAGATCGCCATAGGCTTCATCGATGCTGGCTTGCTCGACCTTCGAGATGAAGCGCCGCACTATTTGCATCACTTCCTCAGACACCCGTACGTACTTTGGCATATCGACCGACACAAAGGTCACCGGAGGCTTGCCGGCACGACGAGCCGATTCTGACAAGCGCCATGCAGTAGAAATCGGTGTCGCTGAGTGAATCCCATAGGCACGCGCGAGATAGTTCGACGTGGAGGCTACACCGCGCCCCTTGCCACCAAGCGGGTCTGCCCCGACCACAAGCGGAACCCCTCGAAAGGCTGGAGTGTCACGTTCCTCAATCGCCGCGAAGAACGCATCCATATCTAAGTGAGCAATAATTCTCAGCATATGGCCATGACGGCCCATGAAAAATTGAAGCGATCCTAGTCACCTACATGTCGAATCGAGTCGAACCTAATGAACCATGAACGACGTCCAGGTCTCACTTCTTTATCCTACTGCTACCTATAGATTTTCATGACGGAGACGGCGTACAATTCGATCGCAATCCTAAAAATGAACTCTTTAAGCAATCAGTAGATGCATATATCATTCATGATCATCACTGAAGGGAGCTAATCGTGGGACTGCGTTGGTTCAATTTTATCGGATTTCTGATGTTGTTTGTCGGTCTCTTTCTCAATGAGCTCGTCTTTCTGAACATTTGGTACGGTGCCAACTATATCCTGGCTTTTGTCGCTGCCGTCTATTACGCAGGTGCAGTGTGGCTCTCACTCTGGGGAGGTTCACGACTCCAGGAAGCTTAGTGTTTTTTCTCGTGTTTGCAATGGCTCACTTTTGAGTGACCCTCAGAAGCTTTGGCTTTCTGAGAGGATGGTAAAGTCCATTCATGGCTTCGAATCATCGGCCAAAGGGCGAAGCCCTTTAAAGAAAGGAGAACCCATGGGTATGAGTTTTTGGAATTGGCTTGGAATAGTGATGCTGGTGCTGGGACTCTTCCTGAATGAGTTATACCTCGGGATCAACGCCTGGTACGAAATCAATCTCGGGGCAATCATTGCTGGCGTCGTATACCTGGTCGTCGCAGTCTCATTGTCAGTGTGGCCGAGCGCCAGTAATCAGAGCGCATAACGAACTATCTCATATCGCTCTCGGCCTTGCTTAGAGGGAAATTGAGAAGCTGGTGTGTGCCTTTTAGCTTTCTAAGCCATAGACTTGGAAGACCCGCGCCCGCGAATCTCTGTGAGTTAGTGCTGTTGTCGATCTCGATTCCCGTACGGAGCCGATTCTTCTGTGATCATTGAAGCTTTCCACACCTGAGGTTTGTCACTTCTGATACGTTAGTCTAGCCGCTGTGGTTTCACACCGCCCAGAAACTGGTCTCTCCCCGTAACGTTGCCTCTTATACATCCTTCACACAAGAGGGTTGATCTCAAAAAACCAATGCACTACGATCATCAAATACGTACTCCCGTGAGTCGATGCACTATGACGACCGAGCAGACTGGCAACAATGTGAAGGATCTGGACAGACAGTGCAAGAATCTGGAAGCGAGTGACCGTTCTGCATCCCACATAGTTAAACACATCGAAGCCGCCGCAGTGCCCAACATGGATCGCATCCAATTCATGCTGCGCTTTAAGTACGACGTCACGCCAAAACAAACCGGGAAACGCATCACGCTGGACGAGATAGGTCTCTACACAGTGCGGGACGGAAAGATCACAAAGAAAGAATTTTTCTACGGGACGTGCTGACCACAGATCAACCCAACCCTAATCAGAGGAGGAAGTTATGGCAGACAAACAGTACAAGCAGCTCGGCTGTCTCGATGTTCAACCGGGAGGCGGCTGTGGATTCCAGGTGCGGGCAGAAACGGAAGCGGAGCTGATGCAGTTGGTCGCTACTCACGCCAAGCAGTGCCACAAACTGGACACAATCCCACAGGAGATGGTGTCTAAAGTGCAAGCAGCGGTCAAGACTGTCACAGTCACTGTCTAGTGAGTCTAGTCTGCGGCGGGAGCCTTCTCCTTTTGTAAATGGCCCCCTGCGTCGCCGCAGACCAAAGGCTGACATACGAGATCAAGGAGGGCATATGAGTTGGAAGACAATACTCCCAGTAGCAGCGCTTCTCCTGCTGAGCACCAGCGGCTGCAGCTACCTGTTTTATCCCCATGCGAAAGAATTTACCGAGAAAGCAAAGGGGGCAACAGGTCTCGAAACGGTAATTAATCTGACCAGCATGGCCGAAGCTTCGGCAAATGCCGCAAAGGGAGGCAAAGGAGTCGATCAAGCTTTTGACGACCTCCACAATCAGTTTCATGCGATTAACGACAGCATCTGCTGTGTTGAAAAATCCGTGAGAGAGCGGCCGACCTATGCACTGGCCGTCACACACAATAAAGAACTCAAGGCGATTTTCCGACGCCTGTGGAAGTTCAAGGACGATCAGCCGCAACGCGATCAACACCTGGAGCTCTTGGTAGCGGAGCTCACGGAGCTGCGTCAGACGCTGCAAACCCTGAGGTAGATGTCGTGACACCGCTGTCGCCTGAACAAGTCATCGAAGGCCAGCGCCAGGATTGGAACCGTGTCGCCGGTGGATGGGAGACATGGGATCGCTTCTTCGACGAGCAGATGGCGTTTCTCAACCATCGGCTCGTCGGCGATGCTCGTCTGCGCGCCGGTCTTCGTGTGTTGGACCTCGGATCGGGCACCGGCTATCCGGCCCTGATGACGGCTCAGACGGTCGGACCGAGCGGCAGCGTGATCGGAATCGATCTGGCAGAGCAGATGCTCGAAGCCGCCAGGCGAAAGGCCGCTTCGCTGAAGTTCTCGAACGTCACATTCCGAACAGGCGATGTCACAACTTTGCCGTTTGAGAAGGCTTCCTTCGATGCGGTAACGACGCGCTTCTGCCTGATGTTCTTACCTGAAATACCAAAAGCAGTCGCCGAGATCGCCCGCATCCTCAAGCCGGATACCTGGGTGTCTACGGCAGTCTGGTCGGCACCAGAAAAGAATCCTTATCTAAAAATCCCCATCGACGTCATCAAGCAATTCATTGAGCTCCCTCCACCGGATCCGTCAGCACCGGGAATTTTCCGTTTGGCGAAGCCCGGCGACCTTGCCGGCATGCTGCAACAAGCTGGCTTTGTCGACATCGCCGAACAAGAATTTCTCGGTGATGTCCGGTTTTCAACGGCAGACGAATACTTCTCTAGTCTGATGGATATTGCCGCACCGATTCAAAATTTGTGGGCGAAGCTAAGCCCATCACAACAGACCGAGGCCAAGCAGCGCATCATTCACACGGCAGAGCAATACCGAAAGGGCTCGATCATCGCGCTGCCGATTGCTGTGCGAATGGTCGCTTGCCGTAAACCAACTTGACACTGAGAAGTCACATCAATCAATTACTCATCAATTCTACGCTCTACCGATCCTCACATTGTCGACAGGGTTTCCTCCCCGTCACTCGGAAGGTATATCCATTTCCGTTAACGACATCCCGCTTACCTGCCACCAACGGCACTAAGGCCCCATGTACTCTAATGTCAACCGGCTTATCAGGATCCACGTCATGTGGCGGCTCAACCCTAATTGGGATATTGACCGTTTCACCGGGCTCAAGAAGAATGCCTTTCGAGTCTAGGAGCTTCGCTTTTCGATGTATGCCTTTGACCCCGCCCACCTTGTATTCACCGATAGGTTTCTCAGGAAGAAAAACCTTCCAGCCTTCTGGAATTGACGAACGATCAATATTCACTAACAGTTCTGAAGCAACGGCCAGGTAGTTAGTCGCCGCGATATTCAGCGTACCAGCCGCTATAATCTCTGTTGTGTTGAAATTACGAATGCCTACATTGCTCGTCCGCTGTGCTTCGGTCGTGAGCGGCATATCGTTTGCGTGTTTGATGACAGCGCCGACACACCAGTGCCGTTCTCCCCAACTATTTGTTCCGATCGGCACGCTCCACGGCAGCGTCACCTCTCTTCCCGCGGGCGGAACCGTTCCTGTCCAACTACCAATGAGCGTCGCGTTTGGATTGGGAAATTCCAGAGAGATCCGGGGGTCCGTATAATAAACATCGACTGTCACATCATGAACCGGACCTCCAGAATGATTATGCATACGGACGTGCAGATCTACAGTGGCTCCCTGATCCAAAGTGGCTGGGACGGTCCAGATATCTGGGCTCTCCCAGAACGCGTGCGACCACCCGCTAGATGTCCAAACAGCCGACGGCTCTTGGCCAGTATCCGCTGGGTGATCTTTAATCCATACTTCCCGTGCCCCCGCGTCATGGATCAATGCTAATGCGGCTGGAAGGTTTTCTTGATTGCTTGGCAGAATCTCAGAGGGAGGAGGGCAGAATCCTACCACCCCACCAGGTCCGGGACGTAGTTCTGGGGTAAAGGCGGCAGTGCGTTTGGAACCCCACAAATAATCGGTGGTCTCTCCCGAAGCCGTGTACCAGATGGTGTCAGAATAAGTATGCCCATGAACAGCGGCTATGGCCGCAATGGAACGATCTGAAATTGACTTGAGAGTTGATTCACCAGGGGGATCACTGGTCGAATACCCCCAGGGCCGGAGAAACAATTCACTGAAACTGTGATAGGTGACCAGAGCTTTGAGGTTTGTCGCATTGGTGACTAAGTTCCTAATCGCCTGAGTCTCAGGCTCGCTAAATGCCGATGGCCCACGATATGTATCGTTGTTCGTGTTTGGCGATGATCCGCTGTTTAACCCCCACTCGAATCCCCAATTCCGATTCAAATCTACTCCGAATGTTCCATCTCCATTCACACGGCGATTTTTTCGCCAGTATCGAGGATTTGAAGGGTCCGTTGGGCATATCCCCGCCCAACTTGACCAGCTATATACAACTCCATCTGGATTGACAATTGGAACTATCCAGATTTGAAGATTGTCCATATCCGCCCGTACCCGAGAATCGGTCGCATAATGAGTCAAAAGATACTCAGCGAGGTACAACGTCATCTCGACGCTGATCCATTCTCTGGCATGGTGTGCCGCTACAAAGATCACATCACCTTCATTTGGTTCATTGGTGCTCACATTGTCGGAAATCTTGAGCGCCTTGATTTGACGACCTTCCAACGATGTACCAATGGTTTCTATCCTAGCAAGGGTAGGGAAACTCGATACGAGATTCTCCATCTCTGTTTGCACTTGGGTAGGATTATGAAAGTTTGAAAAATCGATGGCGCCAAAGGCAAGTCCCGTAGGCAACAGTAATGCAGCGACGATCATCAATGCTCTCATGGCTTCACCTCTTGTTTGGTAACAGGCATGCGCTCCACCACATACTGATGCGCTTTCAATTCATCGATTTGAGCATCGAATGCTCCCCCATAAATGATGATACCCAATTTGGTTTCTTCCACACTATAAATATCGACATGCAACTGGTTGACTTGCTGGACATCCTTCGTTGTTGGGACAACAATGCGGACCTCTCTCGGAGCTGGTTCATTTGGCCCTAGCGTGCCAAGTTGATATCCGAGTCGCTTAAGTGCACGCAACTGCGCCAACGTTCCACGTACGATCCAGTAGTGTGGTTCTCGATTAATAAGCTCCACGCCCACCTGTATCATTTCAGATTCAGCACCTCGTCTTTCAATTCTGACGACACGCTCATAGACATCGAGTGGTGTCATTTGTATTGGGCGATATCCCAATTCATCCAGTTTTTCACGAATCCCTTTGGTCTCAGAGAGATAGAGTTGCCCGTCTTTGACATAGATGGGCTCGACCTTGAGTTGTTGTCGAAGCAGATCGATCTCATCCCCGTCATCTATTGAAATACGAAGAACGGGACGAGGGTCATTGGGATCGAGGTTTACAGCGTTTCCGACACCGTGTTCTGCCATGTGTTCACACCCCAGAAAGATCACCCCGATTATCCAACACAAGAGTAGACGCGCTATTTTCACGGCATCACCTCCACTTTAGAAGTCAAGAATCCCCCAGCCTTGGACATAACGAGGCAATCTTTAGACCAAAAATCAAGGCCGTACACCGGTTGACCTTGGAAATTTTTAACGCTTTGATATTTCTTCTATTATTTATCAATACATTATGCGTACCTCATAACATTTATTACGAACAACATTGCGGGTGAATCTTTTTTTCTCTGTCACTTGCAGGAAAAGATACAGGGGATTATATCGTTCCGAGTAATGAAGCAGGGCTCATTTAAGGACTTCGTGTTGGATCAGCTGGCCGATCTACCTGATGTGACCGCACGCGCCATGTTCGGCGGGTATGGCCTCTATCATCGAGCCATCATTTTTGGCATCATTCACAAAGGCCGTCTCTACTTCAAAGTCACGACGGCTACTGTGCATCGTTACAAGGAACATGGCATGAAGCCGTTTCGACCGAATGCCAAACAGACGCTGAAATCCTTCTATGAGGTCCCGATCGATGTGATCGAAGATGCGGAAGCCTTGACCGAGTGGGCCTCACAATCGGTGGATACGTGAGGTGTTATGCCTGATGTTCTTTGGACCATCGGCCACTCAACGAGACCGATCGATGAATTCATCTCGCTGCTGAAAGCGCATCGCATTCAGCGGCTTGTCGATGTGAGGATTGTTCCTCGCTCACGACACAACCCGCAATACAATACTGACGAATTGACAAACAGCTTGGCCGATGAGGCTATCACCTATCAGCATTCAGGTGGTCTCGGTGGATTAAGAAAGCCCAGGAAAGATTCCATCAACATGGGCTGGCGAAACCCGAGCTTTCGCGGCTACGCCGATTACATGCACACAGAACAGTTTCGCAAAGCGCTAGAGGAGCTTATGGCGTATGGCAGACACAAGAAGGCAGCTATCATGTGCGCGGAAGCGGTCCCCTGGAGGTGCCATCGCTCCCTTATCGCCGATGCTTTACTGACCAGAGACTGGCAAGTCAGACACATCATGTCGGAAACGAAAGCAGACCAACACCAGCTCACACCTTTCGCCAGAACTGAGAGTGGCTTATTGTATTATCCAGAACCAACAGGTAGCCCAAGCTTGTCCCTAGAGTTCGATTGAGCTTCACTTACTTGGGATGAGGAATGATCGACAAGAGGATATACATGTCGCCGTCGATCTGGAAGTAAACCGGTGACCGTCATCCACACGCGCTTGCCAAATGTCATTCGTCTCATCATACTTTTTGGTCCGTAGCGAAGGAGGTCGCAAGTTCGACAGGAGGAAACCAACTGCTTGTCGAACTTGGCTTGGCGCTCTAAGGACAACCGTTGATATTGTTTACGAAAACATAGAGTGAAGGACGCCGTCATGCAGTCCGACGGCGGAGTGCACGGATGGTCGCCTTTGCAGTAGAAAATGGCCCCTTCACACGACCACGTTTGACTTCGCCAAGTGCCAGTGCCAACTCGCGGTCAATCAGACGCTTCGGAACCAGAGTGATCGTTCACTCTTCGACCTTGGCCTCGAAGAGGTCTCCGACTGCCACCCCAGCTTTGGACCGAACTTGCAGTGGAAGCGTCACTTGGTAACAAGTTTTACTTTGACAACAGCCATAAAGTCCTCTGACAACGTGAACTTGCTCTTGATAGATCTGCAAATTCGAATCTGTCAATCAAAACACAGACCGTTGGCCATGCTGCTGCCCTGCCATATATCACGCGCTTTTAAATTTGGTAAGCCTCGCGAACAGGATGGCAGAGAAGGGAAGGGCCAGCCCGATCACCAATTGCGTGATGAGGAGATCTCCCAACTGGCTGTAGTCGGCTGGGGTTTGGATGGTGCCGGTGGCTTGGTCTTTTACTTCCCTCGTTACGACAAAGATTTGATTTAGATACTTGGTACCAAGCTGACTAAGGGAAAGTGCGAGGTTGGTAAACGAGGCCATCACGGCAAAGAAGGTGGCTTTCAGATTGGCCGGGGCGGAGTTTGCAATCCAGGCGAGCATCGGAATCATAGAGATCTGCACGAGGGGTGATTCCAGTGCCGTATCGATCATAGCAATAAACCTGGCATCGACGACTCCGCCGGTCATCCTTGCCGTCCATTCGTGCAGCCCGTAGTACATTCCCACGATCGGAAGAGAAAGAATCGTCCCAACGATGGTCAAAAACCCAACCACGTACATGATCGAGCGTTCGGCCATAAAGCGACGAAAGACAAACATGCCGACTAAGGCCAACACGCCACCGATCAAGGACAGCACTGAAAGGAACTGCTGATCGAATTTTAAGTCGTCGATCATCCACCAGGTCGAACCAGGACCGGGGCCAGGAATGGCTCGCAACGCAAAGACGACCGCCGCAGTGCCCACCAAGGTCAGCCGCTTATCTGGCTCAAGTTCTTGAACCAGTCTCGACATCAAAAACAACACGATAGTCATGGAGCCGGTGAATACGATCTCCTCACGGTATGGGAATCCGCCTAATCCGACCGTTAATGTGAACAGGACAAAGGCCACGCTTCCACCGAGAATCCACCAATTGGGTCTTGTCGGCTCGTCTTCTGCATCCCGCACTTCCACCATTTGGCGGGCTTGCTCAAACGAGAACCCTTCCTGAACAAGTCGACGCCTCTGTTGGCATTTCAGCCACCAGGCCAGTCCGACACCCAACACCGACACGACGGGAATCCCCATGGCCAGCAGATAGATCTGCTTGTAGAGCCGAACGAGGTCAGCTTGTGGCATACCCTCTGTTCCGCTGAAGATATAGACATTGACCAGTGCAACAGCAATCCCACCGCCGACAATCGCAACACGACCGAGTGTCTGCATGGTCGTGTGCATCAGCTTACGTGTCTGGTCATCGAAAGGTCGGCCTTGATCATCGACGCGGGGAACCGCCTCGACCGTCATCGCGTCGGCTACAGCGTCTTGAACGACATACCCGATCGGAGCGAGCAATACGCTGAGGATGTACCACACTTCTGCCGGCAAGATGGCGGTCATCGTCTCGCGGCTGCCGATCAACAGCGCCATGATGCCGAGACTGATGGTCAACAGTCCGGCCCCCAATCCGACGAGCCAGCTCTTCCATCGCCACAAGAGATCAACCGTATGGCCGATCGGCATTTTGAGCGCCCAGGGAATGCCGGCCCAGAATCCGAGGGCCGCCAGAAATGATGCCGAGAGACCGAGATAGTCTTTGACGAAAAACGTGCCGACGATACCGGTGAGGCCTGAGATACCGTAGGCCACGTAGACCATGAGCGGCGGCAGGTAGGAGAACCGCATCTCACGGCCGAGAGAAAGAATGTTACGATCGAACCAGTGGAGGATTCCCGTCAGCATCTCTGCCGCTAGCTACTCCTCTTTTCACGACGCTCGACCAATGCCAGGAGATGCGCGCGCAGGTCAGCTGAGGGAAGCTGCACCCGATCTCCGTGTCCAGCCAGCACCCATTCGAAGCGATAGTCGAGGAGTTTCCGGATGGACTCAATCAGCGTCCATCGTTTCCAGACCAGGCGGGTTGGAGCTTCCAACGACTTGGTATGGGGATCCCACCAGAGGTGATCGCCGGTGAAGAGAAATCGCTCTTGATAGAGCAAGGCCATACTGCCGGCGGTGTGACCTGGGACTGGGATGACGTGGAACTGGGAACCGACCTGGATCGTCTCTTCTCCATCGACGACCCATTCTGCGCCAGGGACGGCAGCTGCATCCTCCCGATGAATGATCCGCTTCGCTCCAAAATGCGCGGCATATTTATCCGCATCGGCCACGTCGTCTTCATGCGTGAGAAAGATATGGGCGATGCCGCCACGCTGTTCAAAGGCTTCGACCAGATGTTTGATGTAGCGCGGCGAGTCGATCAGCCAATTACCATCCGGATGTTCGATGAAGAAACTGTTCGCACCGAATGATTTCTCGGAATTGAAGCCACAATAACTCACGCCCCCTTCGAGCGGAAGCGGGAAGCTTTCCATCGCTTTGTGCAGCTGTGACTTGTCACTGTGCTCCGTACCGATGGACCCGACTGGACAGGCAAGCAACGCCTGGTAGGCCTGATGAGTCTGGTGCTCATCCACCGGCTGATAGCTGACCGCCGAATAGTCACCGATCTCTTCGAAGCTCAGCGGTGCCAGTTGCCGACACGTATCGCAGTTGATGCAGGTCGCATCCACGTAAAAGTTTCCCGGCACGTTGGAATCAAGACGCTTCGTTCGATCAGCCATTATAGGACCTTCATCGCCTGCTTGTTCCGATCAGCTGCCCGCCACAGATACCAGGAAGCGACGGTTCGATAGGGACGCCACCGTTGTCCATATCGTAACAGCTGCTTGGGCGTCGGCATCGAGCGGCGTCCGTAGGCGATCCGAAAGCCGTTCCGCACACCAAAATCATCGACCGGAAGCACATCCGGACGGCCCAGCTGAAAGATCAGTAACATCTCCACCGTCCAACGTCCGATGCCACGTACCGCGGTAAGCCGCTCGATAATCGTCTTATCTTCAAGCCCTTTGATAACGCGGTTCGTCGGTACCGTACCGTCGAGCGTCTTCGAAGCCAGATCACGGAGCGCCATGATCTTCGTTCGAGAGAAGCCGGCTTTCCTGATCGATCGGATATTCATGGTCAAGAGTTCGTCAGGGCGTGGAAATCGCCGTCCGGGGAAGAGCGCAGTGAACCGCTTGAGGATGCTTTCCGCCGCCTTATCATGGAGTTGTTGGTAGGCGATGGCTCGGGCGAGGGATTCAAACGGCGATCGGCGCACTTTCGGCTTCAGAGAGCACGGGCCGATCTGCTCGATCAACCGACGCAAGACCGGATCCACCGTCGCGAGATGGTCCATGGGATCAGAGCATACGTCGTGCATCGGTTCAGCGGGGTCCGCTCGATCACCCGATCGAGCTACATAACGATACCGCCTCCGACTTGGATCGTCTGCCCCGTCAGCCACCGCGCATCCTCGCTGACGATGAACGCCACAACATCGGCTATATCCTTCGGAACTCCAAGCCGCTTCATCGGCGACAGCTGGATACCGATCTGTCGATACTCGTCCGTCATCATCCCTGTTTCAGTGAACCCCGGTGAAACGCTATTGACTGTGACCCCCTTGGGAGCCAGTTCCTGAGCCAGACCCTTGGTATATTGCTCGAGCGCCGCCTTGCTACCGAGATAGGCCGTGGCTCCCGGAAAACTCAGATGTGTTCCTCCGGTCGAGATATTCACGATACGCCCACCATCTTTCAACACTCTGGCCGCCTCTTGCATGGCGAAGTATGGCCCCTTGGCATGTAAGGCAATCACGCCATCAAAGTCCTCTTCCGTGGTCTCCTCAAGCGGTTTTGGCATGAATCTGCCCGCATTGTTGACCAGAATATCCAGCCGGTTGAATTGCTTCACCGTATCAGTCACAAGACGACGCGCATCCGCCACGCGACTCATATCGGCTTGAACCGCCAAGGCCTTGCCGCCTTTCGCTTGGATTCCCACGACCACCTGTTGGGCTTTCTCGGAACTGTTTGAATAATTCACCACCACAATGGCACCTTCCTCCGCGATTCGTTCGGCAATGGCTCGACCGATTCCACTCGAAGCCCCGGTCACAATCGCCACTTTTCCGCTCAATAGCTTCATTGGCTCAACTCCCCTGCTTAAACCATCACCACGCTATGGAATTCGGGTTCCCCACTGTCCCCTAAATGTCCATTCTCCAATCGGACGACGACTCCGTGGCCGTAACTCCCGCTCTCGCAGCCGTTCTGGAAGGATGGCCGCATCGCCTGGATACCCGATCGCGATCATCGCCGCCGGCTCATAGCCTGATGGGATGAGGAGATCGGCACGCGCCTTCTCTAGATCAAAACCCGCCATCTGATGGGCGACCAACCCGCTCGCCGTCGCTTGCAGGACGAGATTCTCCGTCGCCAATCCCGTATCGTGCAACGCGTGTCGATTTGGTTTACCGTCGTCCTCGAAATTCATGCTGGCAACCGACAGGATCAGCACCGGCGCCAGGACCACCCATTTTTGGTTTCCTTCGGCCAGACAATCGAACAGTCGATTCCAGTCTGTTTCGTGATCTTTTGTCGCCACAATAAAACGCCACGGCTGCTCGTTGCTCGATGACGGCGCCCAGCGGGCCGCCTCGAAAAGCGTCCGCAGTGTATCGGGCGCCACCAGCCGTTCATCAAACGCGCGAGGGCTCCATCGACGAGCGAGCAAGTCATGGATCGGAAATTCTGTTTGGGCCGGCTTTTCCATGGTCCTTACCCTTTCTTGCTGACTTCGGCTGATTGCATGTCCGGCGACCATCCACCTCCCAATGCTTTGTAGAGTTGGACGACCGACGCCAGCTGAAGCCGCCGTGTACTGGCCAATGCCAGCTCCGCGTCGAACAGACTGCGTCGTGCCACCAGGACATCAAGATAGTTGGCCAGGCCTCCCTTATAGCGAAGCTCCGCCAGTTTGAGCGCCGATTGCAGCGCCATGACCTGTTGCTGCTGGGAGTCGCTCTGGAGGCGCGCCGTCTGAACGGCAATGAGCGCATCCTCGACTTCGCGAAACGCCGTCAACACCGCTTGCTGGTACTGCGCCAACGCTTGTTTGCTCTGAGCTTGCACCGCTTCTTGTTGAAAGCCCAGGATTTGGGCGTTCAACAGCGGCGCGGCGAGGCCGGCGCCGAACACGCCGAAGGAGGACGCGTCGGTGAAGATCAAGGATAATTCGGGATGAGCCAGGCCGGCCAACCCGGTCAACGTGATTCTGGGGAATCGTTCGGCCTTGGCGGCTCCGATACGGGCGGTGACCGCCGCCAACTGTTGCTCCGCGACCAGCAAATCAGGCCGTCGCTGCAACAGCTCAGAGGGCAAACCGGCTGGAACATCGGGAGCAGTGATCTGCTTGTCCAAGGAACGTCCGCGCGCAACAGCAAAAGGCTTGCGACCCAGCAAGATGCTCAAGTGATTCTCGGCTTGCACCATCTGCCGATGGAGTTCCGCCGTGCGTGCTGCGGCATTGGCGCGTTCTGCTTCGAACTGATCCGCATCCAGTTTCGAGGTCATGCCTTGACGCAGGCGTGCCTGGGCAATCCGCACCGACTCTTCCCACGACTGGAGCGTGCGCTCCGCAATGTCGAGTTGAAGATCGAATTGAAGAAGATTGAAATAAGCTTCAGCCACTGCGCTGACCAGCTGAATCGTCACGGCACGTCGGTTCTCTTCCCTGGACAACAGATCGGCGCGCGCGGCTTCGTTGGTTCGTCGGATGCGCCCCCACAGATCCACCTCCCACGACAGGTTACCTAACAAGTAATAGTTGAACGGACTGGCAAAGCCGGGAAACAGGAACACGGCGCTGCGACCGGCCGGCGCGTTGGCGGCCGCCGTGATCTGCGGCAAATAGTCGGTTCGGGCGATCAGGGCCCTGGCTCGAAATTCATCGACGGTTGCGACGGCGCGCTGCAGATCCTTATTTTCCTCGAGGGCCGAGCGAATGAACTGCTGCAGCTGCTCATCGCGCAAGAGATCCCACCATGCCAGATTGGCTATCGACGGCAGATCCGACGGACCTTCCGCCATGCGAAAGCGATCCTCCGTGTCGGTCTGAGGTCTTTTGTAGTCCGGGCCCATGGCACAGGAGGTCAAAACGGCGCTGAGCACCAGCACTGCAACGCAACGAACGATCGAGAAAGGAAGCATCAATGCTCTCCGTCCGTTAACGTCCCAGCGTACTCTTGACGAACTGCTTCAGGCGACGCCTTCGGAAATTCGGTTGGTTCCTTCACCGGCGCCCATCGCTCGCTGACCTTCCGCAGCGTGACGAAGAACAGAGGCACAAAAAAGATCGCAAGGAATGTAGCCGTCAGCATTCCACCTAGGACACCGGTTCCGATGGATTGACGGCTGGCCGCCCCCGCTCCGCTGGCGATCGCCAAGGGCAACACACCGCCGATGAAAGCCATGGAGGTCATGATAATCGCGCGAAACCGCAACCTCGCGGCCTCCCTTGCCGCCTGCCGGAGAGGCATGCCCTCGGTTCGGCGGTGATTGGCGAATTCGACGATCAGGATGGCGTTTTTGGCCGCCAATCCGATCAGCGTCACCAAGCCGATTTGGAAATAAATATCATTGGTCATCCCGCGCAACCAGACAGTGGACATGGCCCCGAAGACTCCGAACGGCACCGCGAGGATGACGGCAAGCGGCACGGTCCAACTTTCGAACTGCGCCGCGAGCACGAGAAAGACCATCAACAAGCCGAATCCAAACGCCAGTCCGGACTGCCCGCCGACTTTCGCTTCCTGGTAAGAAATCCCGCTCCATTCAAGGGTATAGCCCTTGGGAACCAACACCTCCTGCGCCGTGCGTTTGAGCGCCTCCAGCGCCTGACCGGAGCTGTAGCCGGGAGCCGCAGCCCCCAACACCCAGGCGGTATTGAAGCCGTTGAAATGCGTCACTGGATCGGGACCGCTCCTGAACTCGGTATCAACCACTGTATCGAGGGGGATCATCATGCCCCCAAGGCCTGTGCCTCCGAGACCCGGTGTCCCTCTACCGTCGAGCGTCGTGGCGGTGGGATTCATCGAGCGCACATAGACGTTCCCGATGTCGTCGGGATTCGACCGGAACTCGGCTTCGGCCTCCGTCTGCACGCGATAGACTCGGCCGAACTTGAGAAAGTCGTTGATATAGAAATTGCCGAAGTACGCTTGCATCGTGTCGAAGACCTCTGAAATCGGCACCCCCAGCGCCTTCGCCCGCTCACGGTTGACATGGGCGAATAGCCTGGGCGCAGTGACGCGGAAATTGGAGCCGATCCCGGCGATTGCGGGATTCTCCTTGGCTTTCGCGACGAATTCCTGAGTCACCTCGGCCAACTTCCGGAAGTCTCCCCCGCTCGGATCTTGGACTTGTAGCGAGAATCCACCCGTCGCGCCGATCCCGCGGATCGGCGGGGCGTTGAAGGCGAGAATCAAGGCCTCCGGAATTTTTGCAAACTCTCCATAAGCCGCACCGACCAAGGCTTGCACATGTTCACCCGGCTTGCGCTCGTCCCAGTGGTGTAATGGAACGAACATGGTGGCGGAATTGGGTCCTCTTGTATTGAAGACGAAGTTCATGCCGGACATCGCGTCGGTCGAGTGAACGGCCGGGACCGAGAGGAAATACCGTTCGATCTTTTTAAGGACCTCATCGGTCCGTTGCTTGGAGGCGCCGTCGGGCAGCTGCACGATCGTGATGAAATAACCTTGGTCCTCTTCCGGCAAAAAGGCTGGAGGAATCACGCGGAAGAGCCCCAATGCCGCCACCACGATCACCGCAAACACCGAGAAGGATAAGGCTCGCCATTCGATCACGACATCCACGGCTCTGGAATAACGATCTCGTGTCCAGTCAAACATCCTATTGAACAGCGCGAAAAATCCCGTCTCGTGATGTTCGCCGCCCGGCTTCAACACCAGCGCCGACAACGCGGGGCTGAGCGTCAGCGCGACCATGCCGGAGATCGTCACGGCCATGGCGATCGTGATGGCAAACTGTTTATAGAGTTCCCCGATGATCCCGCCTAGAAATGCGACCGGCACGAACACCGCCACCAATACGAGGACGATCGCGATCACCGGTCGAGTGACTTCCGCCATGGCTCTCCTAGCGGCTTCCCTGGGCGGCACCATTTCTTCCCTCATGTGCCGTTCGACATTCTCGACGACCACAATGGCATCATCCACCACGACACCGATGGCCAACACCATGCCGAAGAGCGTCAGCGTATTGATCGAAAACCCCAGCGCCTCCATGCCGGCAAACGTGCCGATCAGGGAGACCGGAACGGCTACGGCGGGAATTAAGGTCGCGCGCCAACTCTGCAGGAACAGATAGACGACGAGGATGACCAGGGTCATTGCCTCGGCCAGTGTCTTGAGCACTTCCTTGATCGACACCTCGATGAACTTGGTCGTGTCATAAGGGATGTCGTACATCAGCCCTGGCGGAAACGACTTGGCGAGTTCCTGCATTTCAGCGCGAATGTGTTTGGCCGTGTCGAGCGCGTTGGCGCCGGGGGCCAGGAAGGTGATCAGGAACACGTTCGGTTTCCCGTTCCATCGTCCTTGCATCACATAGGATTGGGCTCCCAGTTCGATTCGCGCAACATCCTTCAAACGGATCATCGATCCGTCCGGCATGGCCCGAACGATGAGATTTTCGAAATCGCTCACTTCCGTCAATCGACCCTGCGCCATGATTGGAATCGTGAGCTCCGTCCCCATCGGCGCCGGTTCTCGCCCCACTTGTCCGGCCGGAAAGTCCCGATTTTGTTCCCGGACTACACTGACGATGTCGGTAGGTGTCAGCCCAAGCTGGGCCATCCGCTCCGGGTTCAGGATCAGCCGCATCGAATAATTCTGCTGTCCGAAGACAACGGCCTGTCCGACACCTCGAATCCGCTTGAGCGGGTCGAGAACACGCAAGAGCGCGTAATTCGAGATAAAGACCGAGTCTTGCGTCGGATCGGTCGAACTCAGCGCGACGACCACCAGGAGGTCTGGAGAAAACTTTAAGACGCTGATTCCCTGCCGGACGACTTCGGGTGGGAGCTGGGGTTCCGCAAGCTTTACGCGGTTCTGCGTCTGCACCTGCGCGATATCGACGTTGGTGCCGATTTCGAACGTGAGTCTGATGCTGACGTGGCCGTCGTTGGTGCTGGTCGAGTCGTAATAGAGGAGATTGTCGATGCCCGGTAGCTGGACTTCAATTGTCCGGGCCACCGAATCCGCCACGACTTCCGCGCTGGCTCCGGGGTAGTCGGCTTCGATCTGGACGACGGGCGGGCTGATATCCGGAAACTGAGCGATGGGCAAGGTGGCGAGCGCCGCTAGTCCGATGACGACGATGACAATGGAGAGGACCGACGCAAAGATCGGCCGCTCGATGAAAAAGCGTGAACTCACTGTGGATCCTTCGAAACTCCGTGGTTGGCTTCCGCCTCATGGTCAACCGCGCCGACGGAAGTCTTGTCGTCCGGCTTTCCATTGCCCGTGGATTCGGCGGCCGGAATCGGTTTAACGGGAGCTCCGGGCGCTACCGTATGAAAGCCGCTCACGATCACACGCTCGCCGGACCGCACACCCGACTCGATGATCCATTCCTGATCGTGCCAGCTGCTCGCCTTGATCGGACGAATTTCCACCTTGTCCCCTTCACCCACGACGAATACGATCTGCCCCTGGGGCCCTTGATGGACCGCTCGCTGCGGCACCAACAGAGCATGGTCTTTCATCGTTCCCGTAAAGCGCACCCTGACAAATTGTCCGGGCAGCAACACTCCATCGGGATTGGCAACGACGAATCGGGCTCGCCTCGACCCTGTTTCGGTCCGCAGGCCGACGTCGGTGAAGTCGAGGAAACCTTCGCGATTGTACGTGCTGCCGTCGGCAAAGATGATGGTGCCTTTCAACCGGGCGAGGCCGGGATGTTGAAGGCCCACGGCGATGGTATCCTGTCGGCGTTTGAGCAGAAAACTTTCCGGTACGTTGACCACCACGTACATCGGGTCGATGCGATGAATGACGGTCAGCAAATCGGTTTGGGCCGAGACCAGACGGCCTTCGTAGTAACGACTCCGCTCGATGAGCCCCTTAATCGGAGCGATAATGGTCGTATTGTCGAAATCGAACTTGGCTTTGATCAAGTCGGCCTGAGCCCTTTGCAGAGCAGCCTTCGCCGCAAGGTCTTCGGCGACGGCGTCGTCCACGTCTTTTTGACTGACCGCCTGCTCCACCAGCAACGGCTTCACACGAGCCAGATCCTGCTTAGCCTGGACCAACCGCGCTTCCGCTTCCGCAATCCTGGCCTTCGCGCTCTTATACGCCGCTTCAAACGGTACGGGATCTATTTGGTAAAGCTCCTCGCCCTTTTTGATCTCCCGTCCTTCTGCAAACAGCACCGCTTTCAGAATCCCCGTGACCTGTGGGCGAATTTCAACCGGACGAGACGCTTCCGCCTGCCCGATGAATTCCGGTTCATCCGGCACGCTCCGCGCCATCACCGTCACGACTTCCACCTGGGGGGGCGGAGGTGGTGAAGGAGCCGGAGCCGAACCTACGTCATCTTTACATCCCAGCAACCCGGCCAGCACAGCCGGCACAACGAAGACAGCGATACATCTGGATAGATAACAATGCGAACAACTCATACGATTAGTCCCACTTTGCAATCTCACAATGGTACTGCTGGAAGGCAAACACATCATTGTACCGATGCGGACGAGACGACGGCAAGTCCATTACGAACAGGACTTCCCGGCTTCGTGGTGATGATGCAGGACGCTCATCACTTTTCATCTTGCGTCATCCTCGAGGCCACCGTGTCCTCTTTCATACTCAATGGATTGAATTTGCCGCCCCTGGTGATCTCTTCGACAACACACCGAGTCAAACATCCGGAAGCTCGCAGTTCGGCCCCGTCTTGCCAGAGGCGGGCCAATAGAGCTCTGCCGGTGGCATCGATGAACGTCACACCGGTCAAGTCGATCATCGTGCGCCGTTGTCGATTCTCCGACACCACATGGCAAAACGCTTCAAGTTCGTCTACCCAGGGACCCGCAAGGCGTCCTTCAATGACGAGCGCAACTCGTTGCGTCGCCTCATCCTTTTGTTCGGTGATCTTCAACATGAATTGGGCTTCACCGCTGTCTTATGCCGTCGAGTCAACCCAGCTCATTCCCAAGCTGCAATCGCCGATTCTGCAAGATAACCGGATCAATGACTTCACCGCATTGCACACAACGTCGAATCGGGACAAGAGCCGGACCGGCACCGGTCAGTGAATCGAACCCCTGTTCGATGACCATGAGCCCCTGGCATCTGGAGCAGGGTATGGATTTGGTGAGGCTTTCACGTCCGATGAACTCATTGTGTGCTAGCCCTGACGTCGCCATAATTAACCTCCCTGTTAGAGAGATTCAGCTATCTATAAGGATAGAAAGCAACCTCCGTTCCAAGAGGGATTTCGTGAGGCTGGCATCAGCAAAGTGGTTACATTAAAAGGAGAAAAGGCTTTATTGAGCGGAAATATATGGCTAGAGAAATTTTGAAGATCTGCCGATCCCCCGGCATGCTGCCGACGGATCGGCGCATGCCGCGAGATGGAGGTTTAGGGCAGTGTATACGTCAGATTCGGCCAGACCGCATAGCCGATCGCTTGACCGTTTTTCCCTTCCTGCAGCTCAAAGACGATGCTGGTCTGGAACGGGGTGGTCCCTGACATTCCAGTGAATCCACCGGATCCGCCTGTAAACGTAAAATCGCCCACACACTCCTTTAACGTTCCAGTGCATTTCCAAGTTCCATACCCGATGTCTTTACCTTCATGCGCTATCATCGTACAAAGCCCATCTATTGATTGAGAATCTTTGCCTCTGTTGAGCTTCACACGCACCGGGCAGGCCAATTTGGACGAGTGAACGATCATTTTGCCTCCGTCCTTATGACGGGAGATCAGGACCCCTTTCACTAGGCCATTGACGACTTGATCTCCGTTCCCAAGTTCCATGAATTCGCCGGTCCCGCTCCAACTTGAACTAGAGTCTCCTGCCTCAACGGCTTTCGCATAAACCAAAGAGTCATTGCCTTGCACCAGTAAAAGAGCCATCCCAAGCGCGCATAACAAATAATTGATTCTTCTCACATTGAACTCCTTTCTAGATTAGTCAACTGGTCTGCACAGCAGTGTCCATCCCGGTCTGATACCGCCTTCTCTTATTAAGTGTCAACCATAAAATCTGCTTCTAGGAACTACGGTGCGTCCATCTCATACCATTTTTTGCCTACGCACCTCTTCTCACCGACCGTCCTGGAACGCTATTACCTTTCTCAAGCCAGGCGGCAATGACGCCATCGACAGACCATTTTCCTCCCCCGGTCACGGCAAGCGCAGCGCTCATGGCAACAACCAGAAGGTGGAATTCAAATCCTTCTCCCTGTTGCTGCCCGAACCAGTTCATGTAAAACCCGTACGGCCAGTGCACCGTGGCGATGGCGCCGAGCATGATCACGATAAAACTTGCCGCCGTAAATCGGGTGAATAGTCCGGCGATTAATCCCACACTACCGAGGGACTCTCCGATGATGACGAGAAAGGCCACGAGCCATGGCAGCCCCATCTTCTGCGTGAAGAATCCCATCGTCCCCTCGAAGCCGTTTCCACCAAACCAGCCGAGGAGTTTCTGGGCGCCGTGCGCGAACATCACCACGCTGAGTCCAACCCGAAGAATCAGACCAGCCCAGGAATTATCTGTCCTAAAGAATGGCATGTGGCACCTCCCTATTTGCGCTTCATCGATGAGTGCACACGACGACGTGTCGAAGCCCTCACCATCGCATCCTTGATCAACAGCCTTGTCATGACCGGCGTCAGGGTTGCGAGTATGCCGTACCATAAACTCTGTAGAATCAACTCATTCATAACGTCACCTCCGCGTTTTGTGTGATGTTGCTCTGACCTACAGCAAGAGACGTTCCCGATCGGGACCCCGCCAACCCAACGGTCTAACGTGTTGAACTCGCTAAAAAGAATTAGTCGCTTCGAGATGGATCTGCTTCCTCAGCATCAAAATGACCGAACGGAAGTGCCGAACGACCGTCAGGTGCCGAAACCGGTCGTCATAGAGTTGAGCGATCTCCGACCGCTCACTTCTTCACAAACTTTGGGGGGCTCGCGTGGTCTGCGGATGAGCAACGGCCCATTCATGCATCGCAAGCAAGATGGGTTCGAGAGAACGTCCTAATGATGAGAGGCGATATTCAACGCGCGGTGGATTTTCCGCAAAATCATGTCGTTCTACCAGACCATCGGCTTCCAATTCACGTAACTGTTTCGCGAGCGTACGGTGTGTGATGCCATTGAGATCTCGTTGCAATCGGTTGAATCGACGATCGCCTTTGAGCAACCAATAAATCACCATTACCTTCCAACGACCGGAGACCAGGTCGAGTGTCTGCTCCGTCGGACAACCGATGTTCTTTGCCATTGGCGGTATCCTCCTAGACCGTACTTGAATGTCGCTGCGACGAACCTATACTACCTTTCAACCAGAGATGAAAGGTCGAGACATCACATCGAGAAAGGAGCAGCCATGAAGAAGATTGCCGACATTCTGCGAGCCGACGGGAGTCATTGGGTGGGGGATGGGTTCCCCGTCCGATCACTATTTTCATACCATCACGACAGCGCGGCCATCAGCCCGTTCCTGCTGTTTGATTATGCAGGGCCGCATCGGTTCGATCCAACCGATCGTCCACGTGGCGTGGGGCAGCACCCGCATCGCGGCTTTGAAACCGTGACCATCGTCTATGACGGTGAAGTTGCCCATCGCGATTCGGCTGGGAACGGTGGGGTCATCGGACCGGGCGATGTCCAATGGATGACCGCCGCCCGCGGCATCATCCATGAGGAGTTTCACTCGCCGAACTACAGCAAGACAGGAGGGCCTTTCCGCATGGTCCAACTGTGGGTCAATCTGCCGGCAAAAGACAAAATGAGCCCGCCGGGTTATCAGGCGATCACCAGCGCCGACATTTCGATCGTCACCTTTCCCGGAGGAAAGGCTCGGATCATCGCGGGAGAATTCCGTGGTGTCCGAGGCCCGGCTCGCACATTGACGCCCGTCAACCTCTGGGATCTGCGCCTCGATCGAGCCGCCGATCTCACGCTGGATCTTCCCGAAGGGCACAACGCCATGATTGCGGTGCTTGCCGGTCAAGTCGTCATCAACGGCACGCAGACCGCTGGTGAGGCGGAGATTGTTCGGCTTGAGCGCGACGGGAGCAACGTCACCATCCATGCCGATCATGAGGCGATCGTACTCATCCTGACAGGAGAGCCCATCGACGAACCGGTGGTTGGGTATGGTCCGTTCGTCATGAACAGCGAAGCAGAAATCAGGCAGGCCACACTTGATTTCAACAGCGGCCGCTTTGGGCAAGTGGACTCAACTGAGCCACTTGCTCGGTGAGCCTCATGTCATTTTATAGAGCGGCAGGCTTGGCGTCTGATGCAACAGGACGCCTAGCCTGTCACGTGCGTCTGACATGCGCGGGTGATCGTGGATCATCAACTCCCGCGAGGCGACGCGAATCAGGTCCTCCCAAACGTGTGCATCCGGCGCGAATATAAACATCTCCTTGAGATCCTCACCGATCGAGAGAGGCGCACACTTCGAAAAGGTCGTACAACATTGACCATGTCTTTTACTTTGGCATAGTCTTTTTCGGAAATAGTCTTGAGCTGCTCCAAGGCCTTTTCCATTGTTTCTTTTGATATTCTGCCCATGATGTCACCTCATGTTGAGTTTTAGTGGACGGCACTATGAATGATCCGAAAAGGGGAACGAGCCAACTGGTCCCGCTTGATCGATTGGACTTCGCCGCCAACCTCCTCGACGATCACGCAGTACTCGTGCCTCCATGGGGATGGGCTGCGTGGACCGTTCGATGCCACGGTAGGGCTACAGATCGGAACCGCACACGCAGCTCACCGCCATCCTGATGATGGTGTTCGTCGGCTTGATGGTTTCGGCTGCCCGCTGTACGTCCTCGGTCCGCCTCACGTCGCAAGTAACGGCGAGTGCATGTCCGCCGCGATCCTTGATCACGCAGGCCGTTTCTTCATTACCCTTTTCAGAAACGTCGCCACTACCACGCGTGCGCCCTCGCGGGCGAACGCCAGCGCCGCCGCGCGGCCGATACCGTTTGCGGCCCCGGTCACGAGCGCGACCTTTCCTGTAAAACCACCAGTCATACTCATGTCATCTCCTTCTTGTTAATCGTTTAGGCTCATCAGGTTTTCGTCTTGAAGAGTCTTTGGTCAAAACTCTGCCTTAGAACGAAAGGCCAGATAATCATCGCATGCCTCCTCTCAACATAATGAAGTATTTACTTCGACTTCAAATCCTTCGACACTTCAAGGCGCCGAAGTGCGGATTGATTTGATTTATTGACGGGAGATATTCTGAAAAGCATGATCGCTGCCTTTATTGAGAGATATGGACATAGCCAAACTTTGAAACTGGGGGAATTGCCGCCACCGACTCCTGGGCCAAATGATGTTTTGGTGCAAGTTTGTGCCGCTAGTGTGAACCCTATCGACTTCAAAGTGCGTGACGGTAAATTACGTTTCTTAAGACCCTATCATTTTCCTCTTATTCTTGGACATGATTGCTCCGGCGAAGTCGTTCAAGTCGGCAACCGTGTGACAAAGTTAAAAGCCGGAGATCGAGTTTTTTCTCGCCCTAGAAATGGGAGAATCGGTACATTTGCCGAACTCATCGCGATTGATCAGAGCGAAGTTGCACTCATGCCCTCAAACGTTACCTTTCAAGAAGCCGCAAGCCTTCCTTTAGTGGGTTTAACAAGTTGGCAAGCACTTCTGGATGTCGCAAAAATTAACCCCCGCCAAAAAGTTTTGATTCAAGCCGGCTCCGGCGGAATCGGCACTTTTGCCATTCAGCTTGCAAAACATATTGGTGCGGAAGTTTGGACTACCACGAGCGGTAAGAACGAAGAATTCGTGAGAAGCTTAGGGGCCGATCACGTCATTAATTACCAGAACGAAAAGTTTGAAGAGGTCGTTTCTAATTTGGATGTCGTCTTTGATACTCTTGGCGGAGAATCTCTTAATAAGGCCTTCTCGGTTATCAAACCTGGCGGATGGGTCGTCTCCATTGCTGGAACGCCTGATTATCGCACCGCTCAGGATATGGGTTTAGGTTTCTGGAAATCCATTATTTTGGGCGCTGCCGGATTACGGGTACATAGAACGGCTAAACGAGCACGCGCCAACTATCGCTTCATTTTTATGAAATCACTCGGTTATGAACTCGCACAAATCAGCGATTTGGTTGCCAAGGGTGTGATCAAGTCCGTTGTCGATAAAGTTTTTCCTTTTTCTGATTCCCAGTCCGCAATCGAATATTCGGAATCCGGCAAAGCACGAGGAAAAATCGTCATTAGCCTGCCTCATTCATAGCGTCTATCAAGCCACTCATCTCGACTACAGTGACCTTCCCCGCGTGCCCGTTCACCTCTCGATGAAGGCGAGAAGATCCCCGTTGATGACATCAGCGTGGGTGGTGCACATGCCATGCGGGAATTTCTCGTAGACCTTCAGGGTGCCCTTCTTGAGGAGCTTCGCCGAAAGCTGCGCGGAATCGGCGATCGGCACGATCTGGTCATCGTCGCCATGCATGACGAGCGTCAGCACGTCGATGAGTTTTAGGTCCTCGGTGAAGTCGGTTTCCGAGAAGGCCTTGATGCCGTCGTAATGCGCTTTCGCACCGCCCATCATACCCTGGCGCCACCAGTTCTCGATCACGGCCTGGGACACCTTCGCGCCCGGTCTGTTGTAACCGTAAAAGGGGCCGCTTGCGACATCGCGATAGAACTGCGCCCGGTTGACGGCGAGTTGTCGCCGGAAGTTATCAAAGACCTCAATAGGCAAACCGCCCGGATTGGCGGTCGTCTTCACCATGATCGGCGGCACCGCGCCGATGAGCACCAGCTTTGCGACACGGCCCTTACCGTGGTGGGCGACATAGTGCGTCGCCTCGCCACCGCCGGTCGAATGGCCAATGTGGATGGCGTCGCGTAGACCGAGATGCGCGACGACCGCGGCGGCATCCGCGGCATAGTGGTCCATGTCGTGACCATCGGTGACCTGGCTCGATCGGCCATGGCCGCGCCGGTCATGCGCAATGACGCGATACCCTTTCTCCACGAAGTAGAGCATCTGCGTGTCCCAGTCGTCGGCGCAGAGCGGCCAGCCGTGATGGAAGACGATGGGCTGCGCGTTCCTGGGACCCCAGTCCTTGTAGAAGATCTCGACGCCGTCTTTGGTGGTGACCATACTCATTGAGTGTCTCCTTTCCGTCTGGTTGGGAGGTTGAATTCGGGAATGCATCAAGCCGAGGCCGCACATCCTTCAATGAACCACTGTGCGTCGATAGCACTGACCATTTCTATGATTTCTACTGAATGCCTGTGCGCCTAAGAGAACTGTCAAAGAGGAAAAGAACAAAAGCTCCATCAATGATTCGTCATGCCTGAGAGCGTGTGATGCCGAGCTTCTGCATTTTGGATTGGAGAGTCGTTCGCTTCAGGCCTAACCGCACCGCCGCACCCGCTGAGCCGCCGATGACCCATTTCGTTTCGCGCAAAGCGCGCACGATCTGTTCACGCTCGGCCTCTTCGAGCGTTGTTGCGGAGATGGTGGCATGACGGCTCTCCGTCTGGAGTTCACTGATCGGCACCTGGAGATCCGTTCCATGCGTGAGGATGACGGAACGTTCGACGATGTTTTCGAGTTCACGAACATTTCCAGGCCAGGCATATCGGGAAAGCATGTCGAGCGTTTTGGCGGGAACCGTTTGGATGTTCTTTTTCATGCGAACGGCATAGTGCTGGGTAAAATAACGGACGAGGATGGGAATATCTTCCGGACGTTCACGTAGCGGCGGCAAGGTGATCGGAAACACATTCAACCGGTAATACAGGTCGCTACGAAACGATTTGGTCTCCACCAACCCCTTGAGATCCCGGTTGGTCGCGGCAATCAGCCGCACGTTGACTCGAATGGTCTTGGTGCTGCCCAGCCGTTCAAATTCTTGCTCCTGCAAGACGCGCAGCAGTTTGGATTGTAACTCTAACGGGATCTCCCCGACCTCATCGAGGAAGATCGTGCCTTTATCAGCCAGTTCAAATCGACCGGCTTTCTGCGCAATCGCCCCGGTGAAGGCTCCTCGCTCATGCCCGAAGAGTTCGCTCTCCAATAACCCGGTCGGAATGGCCGCGCAGTTCAGTTTGACGAACGTCCGCTCTGCTCTGGTGCTCAAACGATGGATCGCGCGGGCAATGAGTTCCTTGCCGGTCCCCGTCTCCCCTTGAATCAAGACGGTGGAATCGGTCGGAGCCACCACTTCGACTTGTTTCAGCACATTCCTCAACGGATTGCTCTCACCGATGATGTCTTCAAACTCGTGCTCAGTTCGTATCTCTTCTTCGAGATAAAGTTTTTCTTTTGCGAGCTTATCCTTGAGTTCGGCAATCTCCTGAAAAGCCAGCGCATTTTCGACCGCGACAGCTACTTGTTGAGCGACTTGTTGCAGAAACTGGATATCCGCATCGCTATACGCTTCACCCTGCAAGCTCATGAACCCCATGGCGCCTAACCGCCCTCTCGCCGTCGTGAGCGGAACGAAGCACAATGACTGCGTCCCATCTTCCATCATATGGCCGATGACCATTGGCCAACGGCGCTCCTCCGTCAACTTCGGCACGAGGAGCGGCTGTTGTTGTTGCCATACCAACCCAGCAGGGCAGTCGTCGATCGGGACTTCATGCCCTCCCACGAGGTCCGCCGGCACATTGGCCTGAATCGTATGTAGACGCATGACTTTCTGAGTAGGATCATACAAGGAGAGATCCACGAAATTGACTTGAACAACCCGAGGAAGCCGGTGGGCGAGATCGCGAAACAGTTGATGGAGATCTCGCTGAGCAGAAATCGCCTGTGCCACTTCGAGAAGCGCCTGATATCGCTCCGCAAGATCCTCACAGGGAGATATGGCCTGCCTATTCATACGCAGGCAGTATGGACCATCCACCGACCACGGCTCAAGGGGTCATGGCAGGCAAGCGGACGATCTCCGAGGGAATCACGCCGTCAGAGTGTTTGGTGCGTGCCGTCGCAGAACGGTGGAGTCTTTGTGTGCTTGCACTGGCACAAGGCGACTTCCTTCGTCTCATTCATGATAAATTCAACCGGCTCAAATCCGGTTCCCTGGTGAGAGCCGTCACAAAACGGCTGGTCCCTTGAACGCCCACAGGAACACCAATAGTAGGTTCCTGCCTCCAAGGAAATCACAGATGGCTCCTTCGCTGCAATACGTGGTTGTCCCATGTCGTCCTCCTTCTGCCATTGGTCAAGATCAGACTGCTGATCAGACTACGGGGCTGAAGTATAACGTTTTCGTTACGCACTTCACACCCTTCCCTTGCGCGGTTCTCTGATCGCTTCCCTCCCTTCTGATCTAACTCGACCAGTATTGGTTCATGGTGATTGATTTATGGGACAACGGGTATTATTGACCGGTCTATGGTACTTTCGTTCTCCGGTCTCGTGTGATCTTGCTACTACTCGACCATAGCGGATCAATTGCGAATGGGGTTCGCATAAGAAGGCATAAGAAGATATCCTCCGACGCCATCACTTCAAAAACCATCTTGCTCAAGCAAGTGTATGGTTGAACGTTCCGTATGCGAGCCGGGCGTCTCGTGCTGATGAGGAACGCGCGAGCCATGGTAGGTAAGAAGACATGATACTGCCGATCGAGCTTATCCTGCTCGCTGCTTCCGGACTCCTGCTGCTGAGCGTCATCGCAAGTAAGGCGTTTGGCAATATGGGCATCCCAGCGCTCTTATTGTTCCTTGGTATCGGAATGCTGGCGGGGTCGGACGGTCCAGGTGGCATACATTTCGACGATCCCTGGTTGGCCCAGTCTCTTGGCGTTGTGGCGCTCACCTTCATCCTGTTTGCCGGCGGCATGGACACCGAGTGGGCGACCGTGCGGAAAGTGTTGGGAATTGGGGTGGGCCTGTCGACCTTAGGAGTCGCCGTGACAGCTGGACTAGTCGGTTGGTTCGCGACCACAGCGTTGCAGATGTCATGGTTAGAAGGACTCCTCATCGGCGCGATCGTGTCCTCGACCGATGCCGCGGCGGTGTTTGCCGTGATGCGTTCACGCTACGTAAGCCTGCGCGGCACCTTGAAACCTTTGCTCGAACTCGAGTCCGGTAGCAACGATCCGATGGCAGTCTTTCTCACCATCGGCATGATTTCCCTGATCACAGGAGCTTCCGATTCACCGTTCGACCTGGTGCCGATGTTCATACGGCAAATGGTCCTCGGCGGAGCCATCGGGTACGGGGTAGGCAAGTTGATGGTGTTGCTGGTGAACCGGCTACGCCTTGAATATGAGGGGCTCTATCCTGTTCTCACCTTGTCGCTCGTGCTCTTCACCTACAGCGGGAGCACATGGCTTGGCGGAAATGGATTTCTGGCCGTATATCTGGCCGGCCTCATGATGGGAAACAGCGAATTCGTCCATAAACGAAGTCTGATCCGGTTCCACGACGGACTGGCCTGGCTCATGCAGATCAGCATGTTCCTGGCTCTAGGGTTGCAGGTCTTCCCTGCGCAGCTCGTACCCATCGCCGGCACAGGGCTGCTCTTGGCGTTGTTCCTGATGTTCATTGCCCGTCCTGTGGCTGTCTTTGCGACCTTGGCGTTTACGCATCTCAGCATGAAAGAGAAAACCATGGTCGCCTGGGTGGGATTGCGAGGGGCCGTGCCGATTATTCTGGCCACCTTTCCGCTTCTCGCGGAGGTCCCTCAGGCTATTACAACTTTTCATCTGGTTTTTTTCATCGTTCTGACATCGGTGTTGTTGCAGGGCACCTCAATCCCGATCGTAGCCCGTTGGCTGGACGTCGATGAGCCGTTGGCGCCGCGCAAGGAGTCTTCACCGATATGGGATGCGCCGACCAGCCTCAAGAGCGGGCTCCTCGAAGTGCGGATTCCGGAACACTCCTGGGCGATCGGGCAGCGATTGCTTGATCTGGGCCTACCGAAAAGCGCTTTCATACTCCTGATCGCTCGAAACGGTAAGTGTTTTGTTCCGGACGGGACGGCCGTGTTGCAGGCCAACGATTTTCTTCTTGCATTTACTGACCAATTTTCCTTTCTCCGATTGCGGTCGATTCTCGAAAGCCGACATCAGCCTCCGCCGCCCGAGGAACCTCCGGATGGCGGAGGCGTCGAGGTCGTATAGAAACCGAGAGCTTGTCGCATTCCAATTGTGAGATTAGTTTTAGCCCACAGCTTCCCTTCGAGGAGCTGACGGCAGGTATCACTCTCCGGCGGTTGACCTGAGCGGAATGGTTGAACTATATCAAAGCCCTCCGCAATGATGTTCTGCACCATGTGGGCTCCGTTCGCAGCAGCACCGGCGTCATACGGACGCAGGCTGCGTCTGTCGGATGAGCGAAAAGCATGAGAACCGTAGGACAGCCAAAACGAACGATTCTCGCGGCGACCGATCTTTCGGCGCAGGCGAAACTGGTGATTCCATATGCTTTCAAACTTGCACTGCTGTTGAATCTCCGTCTCATCGTCCTGCATGTCGTGGAGGCTCCTCCCGAATTTGAGCAGTGGTCTCCGGCGGCGCGCCGATCCCTTCACTCCTTGAAGACGAAGGCTCTTCTGGAGCTGGGCCGCATAGTTCGTCTCGCGAACGAGTACGGCCTCACGGCTGATTACAAACTTCTGGTGGGCATTCCTGGGGATTCCATCTTGGAGGTTGCACACAGCTCTCACGTTGCCTTTATCGTCATGGGAACTCACGGGAAGACCGGCTGGGATCGACTCCGGTTAGGCAGCGTTGCAGAGAGCACCTTGCGCCAGGCGCCTTGCCCTGTCCTTACGGTCCGTGCGTCCACTGCTACGCATATCCTCGCCAATCCGTATCGGCTGAACGTATCTCGTCTTCTGGTGGCGACCGATTTTTCTGCTTCTTCTAAGGCCGTGCTTCGGACCACCGTCGTGCTGGCAAAACGGCTGAACGCGCGGGTAGTGCTGCTCCATGCCGCCGAACCCTCAGGCTCCTTGCAGTCGGAGCCACTTCGTATCGATGACCTATCGAGGAAGCGCTATGCTCAACAGTTCCGGAAGATTATATCGGCGTCCCGAATGGATGATGTCATCACCGACCAAGTCGTGATCACGGGAAATCCGGTTCAAGTCATTCTTGGTCAGGCGAAACATCAGAAAGCCGACCTTATTATCCTTGGAACCCAGGGCCGTCGCGGCATGAAGCGACTCATGCTGGGCAGTGTTGCCGAAGCTGTCGTTCGAAGAGCCTCATGCCCGGTCTTTACTGTGAGGACTCAGATGGGAAACCCGTTTAACGGGACCAACGGCACGAGACGTTCTCCGACGCACCACAGTACCGGCAAATAGGGCTCGGTTTAGGGAATTGTGAAATATAGACGGTATTTCTTGCCGCCGTTACCGGTGGCGTGCTTGCTCGGCTTATGTACTGGGTGGTATCGCGATCGGCCCCTTTACCCCTGGGCTAACCATCTCGGAACCGCATGCTTTCGAGCTCTTTGCCGAGATCAGTGTCATCCTCTTGATGTTCTCGATCGGGCTTGAGCTTTCTGTGAAGGATCTGGTGCGGGTCAAATGGGTCACCCTAGGAGAGAATCTTAGGCCATGTGGAACAGTACCGGTTATCCCGTGCTTCCTTCCGCTTCGGCGTTCAGTTCAATCGCACTCCCACCTCGTCGAGATGGTGCAAGAGGTCGGCGGGATCTTGATACACTCTGTACGCGCCGGCCTGCTGAAGCTCCTCGCGCCCGTATCCCCCGGACAGCACGCCCACCGCCAAAGCCCAGGCCCGGCGGGCGGCCAACATATCCCAGACGCTGTCTCCCACGATCACGCACTGGTTCGTCGGTACCTTAAGCCGCTGGGCGGCAGCCAGGAAGAGATCCGGATCCGGTTTCGCGTGCCGCACGTCATCGCGAGTCACGACAGGCACATCCTGGGATAGGTTCAACAGTGAGAGGGTAGGCTGCGCACTTTGCACACGCCCACTGGTGGCAATGGCATACGGCACGCCACGCGCCGACAGCTCCGCCAACAGTTCCAGCGCACCCGGCAACACGCGCAAAGAACCGGCCTGTCGGCGATAGGCCTCGGCGTGGGTGCGCTGAATACGTTCAACTTCTTCCGACGAGAGAACTCGCCCGATCTCCCGAAGAAACGCCGACAACATGAGGCCGCCACTCATACCGATCTGTCGGTGGATCCGCCACACGGCCAGCTCAATCCCGGCGCCTTGCATGGCTTCGCGCCAAGCCAGGACATGCTGATAGACGCTATCCACCAGGGTACCATCCAGATCGAAGAGAAATGCTAAAGAGTCACGGCCCGATGATAGTGTCATGGCTTGTAGTCCCATAGGGTTACAATTTAGGAAGGACCTGGCGCATCACCGACTTGGATTAACAGCAATTCGTGATGCGTCCGGCCGGATGTCAGTGCAGAAGCTGCCCCGTTGAAGATCCGCCCGACTTCTTTAAATCCTAGTAGGTCTTGATAGAAGCCGAGCGATCGTTCCAGATCCTTCACATAGAACACAACGTGGCCAAGGTATTGGACTCTCATCTGACTTGCCCCTTGTGAGGAAGAGACTGCATGAGTATGGTTCTGACGCCCGCATGCGCCAACACGACATCAGGGTTTCGCTGCAGCGCATCGTGATATTGCCGACCAAACCCCTCACCCTCTTCCGTTGGTATCAGGAGCGTCTGCACAGACGCCAGCAGAGCGGGGATTGTCTCGCGAGGTGAGGGGTCATTCGATTCGCTGAGTTCATCAAGCTTGGCGATTAATTGAGAAAGCGGACGCAACCAGGCAAACCAGGCATCGTTCAACGCAAGTTGCAAGAACGCTCCATTGGTTGGAATACGTCCGTGCACACGCTCATAGGATACCCGTTCGTCGTCCAACAAGGCTTTGTGCAGACGAAGCAGCGCAGGAAAAAGATTGTCCAGAGAGACGTCTCGACTCTTTGGTTCCGGCATGGCGGCACCTCCTCGTTATCCGGTCGGCTCGCTATCGAGCTGATGCGCTTTGCGCCCGCCCCGCGCAAGCGGGTGCTCAGGCAGCTGGCCGCAGACCATCAGCTTCGCCATGTCTGCGGCACGTGCGACAAGTTCCTGCGCTCCCTCACGGAGCTCTCGGCTGTTCTGAACCTCGAGAACGTTCCGCTCCATGTCCTCGGCGCTCCAGCCTCTCGAGTGGGCAATGAAGGGAAACTGCGGAAATTGACAGCCGACCTCTGAGAAAAATGTCATCAGCTGGCCTGCCACCCCCTGCACATTGTCCTGCCCGCCCATGATGATAAATGCTGCCACTTTATTCTTGAGCAGGTGCTTGTTGGCGATGGTCTCCTGGTTTTGGATGCAGTTCATTCGCTCAATCATCTTGTAATACAGGCTGCTGGCGTTGCCCCACCGGATCGGCGTGGCAATCAGGATCACATCGGCCCAATGCACGATCGCTTCGTACACGCGATCGAGCTGATCCGTGGGGTCCATTTGCGTGATCGAACAGGGCCAGGTACAGGCTTTCGCCGATTTGGAATAATAGCCTTCGCAGGGGCGAAAATTCAGGTCCCGCAACTTGATGTACTGGGTATCAAGTTGTAGCGTATCCCGTGCATGGTCTAACGCCGCTTCAAGCAATGCATCCGATCCGCTGAAGCGCGGATGGTCGAGCGTCATCGCCGTGGTCGAGATACCCACGACGCGGACTGGTCCTGCCTGGCGGATCACCGGACGAGCCAAAGGATGCGGTTTGTGAGCCTGCTTCTTGCGTTTCGTGGCAGAGGAAAGATCGACATACACCCGGCCGTCCTCCACTTTTGTCGAGTAGGTCGGAACCTGGTCTTGCTCATATCCAGATTCTCCATGACCGGTTCGATGATGAAACTTCCAGTAGTGCCAGGGACAGACGACATAGTCACCGTCGATCCGGCCCTGGCCCAACGGACCACCGACGTGATTGCAGACTCCGGAGATCGCGGCGAACGAGCCATCCTTATGGGAGAGTGCAATGGTCGTTTTTCCAGCAGAGATTTCTTGTAACGGCTTCAACTTCAGTTCTTCAACGCTTCCAACATCGGTCCATTCCGCATCCGGCATGAAATGCTCCTTCAGTGCTGGCTTTGTTCAACTCCCCTTTGCCCAAAGGGATTCAAAGGCACCACAAGAACGGCTCTATCAATTGCGTTGTGGATCGCCTGCTAAAGCCGTATCGTCATCCCATCCTTTCCCTTCGAGATCTTTCCTTCATATTGTTGCCCCGCTTGCGCTTTCACATCCTCCTGATCCGCAATGGGATAGAAATGGGATAGTACGAGCCGGCCGACTGAGGCCTCCTGAGCAACCTGGCCACATTGTCCGGCATGCAAATGCACAGGGCCTGGTCGATTGGCTGGGAACGAACAATCCAGAACCGCAAGATCGACATCCCCGCAGAGACGCACGAGGCTGGTGCAGTATTGTGAGTCTCCTGAATAGGCGAGCGCCTTTCCACCGTACTCCAGCCTGTACCCTAAACAATGCAGGCGTGGACTGTGGGTTACCCTTCGTGGAAGAATTTTCGTCCTGCCGATCCAGAATGGGCGGTCATCGACTTCCTTCAACGTCACGCCGAATGGCGCGCGGCTAAAGCCTGGGAGCGTAGCGAACAGAGCCTTGAAGAGACTTTTTGTCCCCGGCGGACCGATGATGGTGAGCGGCGGCCGTTTCCCGTCTTGATACTTGGTGAAGATCACCGCGTCGAAGAAAAAGGTGATGAAATCTGAAAAATGGTCCGCGTGAAAATGGGAGAAAAGAATATGATTGATCTGATTTCGATCCACGCCGGTTTTGATGAGGTTCATCAAGGTGCGCGGGCCAAAATCCAGCAGAATATCGTGATCCGTGCGCACCAGATAGCCGGCGGCGGCACGGCTCGGGTGCACATTGGTCCCGGACCCAAGAATGGTCAGCTGCATAGCTCACTCATCGACACAACAACTTTTGAGAACAGGGTAAGATCGGTCTCACACATTAAGCTGCTCAAGAATGTTCCGAGCCTCAATCAAGTCAGGATTGGCAACCCGCTTCTGAAACCGGGAGCAGACGGAATGCAAGACCAGTTTCGCGGCATCCAGCCGGTTCAGTTTTCTCAAGAGTCTGGCCATACTCACGGCGGCTCGAAGTTCAAGCATGCTTGCACGTTGATCCTGTGCGACCTTCAGGGCTTCAGTAAAACACTGTTCTGCAGCAGAGACGGCCGGCTCGGATTGTTCCAACAGCAGTTCGCCGTTCAGTCGAAACAGTTCCGCTTGCCAGCACCGTTCTCCCTGAGTCACCGTGAGTTCTTGTGCTTCCTTAATGACATTCAAACCTTCCTCAATCTGCTTCTTCCGTAAATACACGCCTGCCAGCAACGCCAAGGTATAGGTATTATTGAGGCTCGCTCTGGTTGCTCGCGTAGCCGAGAGTCCGTTCACCAACCTTCCGAGCCCCTCTTCTTCTCCCTTTTCAGCCATAGCCCAGCCTTGCATGGATGTGGCCCACGCTAAAGGCACTTCAAACGAGTATTTTGTGGACAGCGCGATGGCTTCTTCGCTGAGATTTAGGGTCTTCTCTGTGTCTCGGAGTGTGGAATAGGTCCAGGCCACAGTCGTCAGGGTGAACGCCAGCGTGAATGGGTGTTCCAACTCTCTTGCCATCCCGATGGCCTCCCGCGATAGCGCTTCGACCTGATCGACCTCGCCCAATATCCATAGCGCTCTGGCGAGCATGATTCTCGCCGTGATGCCGGGATCCTGAGTATAGGGTAGAGCCTGTGAGCGATGCCGAGCAGGATCATATAGGGACTTAGCGGCGAGCAAATAGGCTTTGGCTTCATCGAACCGCCCAAGGAAGAAATAGGTCGAGCCGACACTCTCGTGAGCGCGAATCAGCAAATCCGGGTGTTGCTCATTTTTTGCCAGGGACAAGAGTTGTTCAGCCAGGTCGCACGCGGTTACGAGAGGCCCCCTGACCAGATGGAAGACCCACAGCCCCCACACTGAGAGAAAGTGTTGTTCGGAGTCGCTCTTCTCCGTGGAGAGTTCCTTGGCCCTGAGGTAATTACGCTTGATCTCCTCGGAGGCATATCCCTTCACCGTCACCATAGGGGCTCCTCGCGCGATGAGGAGCTCCAATTCCAATGCATCACGCTCCGTACCTGCGGGCACATCTTTCACCAACGTCAATGCGCGATTGAAATGGTTCAGTGCTTCGACATTGGCTGACCGATCCGTGTCTCGTCGGGCTGCAAGATGCCAATACGTGATGGCCGGACGGGTTACGCCTGCCTGTTCAAAGTGGTAAGCCAGGAGTTCCGGTTCCAACTGCACGCGTTCGGCGAATTGCTCTTCCAGTGTTTGAGCAATGCGGGCATGGAGGAGCCGGCGAGACTTCTTGGGGAGCGTGTTGTAGGCCGCTTCCTGGACGAGCGTCTGCTTAAAACGATAGCGCGAAAGCGATCGTTCACCCTCCTGCAGAATGAGCCCTGAAGAGACAAACAGATGGAGGGCGTTGTTCAACTGGGGTTCCGTCACATCGACGATGGCTCGGAGCAGCTCATAGGTGAATTCTCGGCCGATTGCCGCCCCGACCTGAACAATTTCCTTGATCGGCCCTAATCGATCCACCCGCTCCATGAGCAACGCTTGCAGACTGTCTGGAATGGACAAGTCTTGTAACGGGGCCTTCAAGCTGAAAGAATTATTCTCCTCAGTCAGCAGTCCGGATTCCAATAGGTTTTGGGTCAGCTCCTCGAGATACAACGGCACCCCATCGGTCTTCTCCAGAATCGTCTGCTGCACCTCTGGCGGAAGCATCTTTCCTCCGGTCATCGTCGCAATCAGCTCGGCGCTCTGCCGGCGCGGAAGCCGGTTCAATGTCAGAAACGTGACGTGACTGTATTCCGCCCACACCGGCTTGAAGTCGGGCCGAAAGGCGATCAGCATCAACACACGCATCTGCCTGATCCGATCGATGACGCGCGTCATGAGGCCCAGCGTGGTCGGATCAAGCCAATGAGCGTCCTCCACGATGAGCAATACCGGGGAGTGATCCGCCAGCCGTTGCACATACTGCACGAGCGCTTCCAGGGTCATGTCCTTGCGTTTGTCGGGCGACACGTTCGCCGGCTGGTCCTGCTCATCTCCTCGAATCGACAACAAATCCGCCAACAAGGCAACCGTGACGCGGTCGTTGAGTCCGCTGTCGGCCATCAGAGCATCAAGCTTGTGCCGTTGCGTCGAGACGCTGTCCTCACCGGCCAGTCCCGCTGCCTGCCGCAGATAGGTAATCACGGGATAGAGCACCGTATTGGTATGGTGGGGTGAGCACTGAGATTGGACCGCCTCGTAATGGACCCCGGTCAGTCGGTCTCGCAGATGTCGAACCAGTCGAGATTTGCCGATACCGGCTTCACCGCAGAGAAGGACGACCTGTCCTTCACCCTCCACCGCTTCGCGCCAGCGACCTAACAGCAACGCGGTTTCATGCTCTCGGCCTATGAACTGAATTAATCGTCCGGCTCGATACGACTCGAACCGGCTGGCAGAGAACTTGCCGCCCAGAACTTGCCAGACCTGGACCGGCGTCTCGAACCCCTTGAGAGAAACCGTGCTCTGATCGGCACACTCGAACTCGCCCCCGATAAGACGCTTCGTCGCCGAATCAACGATCAATTGATTCGGTGCTGCCAGTCCCTGGAGACGGGCGGCCAGATTCGGAGTT
This sequence comes from uncultured Nitrospira sp., assembly GCA_902500755.1. Taxonomy (GTDB): domain Bacteria; phylum Nitrospirota; class Nitrospiria; order Nitrospirales; family Nitrospiraceae; genus Nitrospira_D. The sequence goes on along the minus strand of CABVRV010000021.1, from coordinate 9,739 downwards.
TCACCGAACACCGACCGTTCCGTGGCGGTCTCCTGTCCGATGAGTTCGCCCACGATGACGGGACCGGTCGCGACCCCGATTCGCGCCGCGATTTCAAATTCCTGATGCAAGAAATGCTCGCGGGGAAGGGCCTTCACCAGCTCCAGCACGGCCAGTCCGGCATGCACCGCGCGTTCCGCATCGTGCTCATGGGCATGAGGATATCCAAAATACACCAAGAGTCCGTCGCCCATGTATTTTGCGATATAGCCGTTGAATCGACCGATTGCTTCACTACAGGTATCGAGAAAACGACGGATGGCCGTCTGGAGATCTTCAGGGTCCAACCGGCGAGCCAGCGCCGTCGAGCCCACCAGGTCACAAAACATGACGGTCAATTGGCGACGCTCCGCCTGGTCTCGGCCGGAAGGGAGCGATGTGACCTGCGGATCAATTGGAGTGGGGAGAGGCTCAGGGCCATCGCGGCCATCCGTTTGTGACAGTTGGGCGATGGCGCGCAAAAGTTTTTTTCGATGCCCCAGCAACACGCCTAGCGTTGCCAAATCCCCGTCATTCAGTTCGGGCAAAATGTCCCACGTGATGGCATTCTGCTGAAACACTTCTCGATAGCCATCGAGGCCGAGGCTCTCCAGCCATGCTGACACGCGATCATCCATGACGAATAGGGTCCATAATGAACATTCACCCCGCGAGCGATGAATCGCAAGACTTGAGGTCCCGACCTCTTGCAACCTGTGACTCGTTGATGGATACTATCGATATGATCAGCGATTCTTCTCCAACAAAGACCGGTCATCGGACCATGATCCGACACATCGAATACCGTCTCATCTCGATCGGAATGTCGGTGATCGCCTACGTACTCGAGAGAGCCGTCCTACGCTCGATCCAGCGCAGCGAAACCAGACCTTGATACTCACCCACCGCTGACCGAACGACTCGGTTTCAACGCCCTCGTATGAGATCGAGGACCAATCCAAGAGTCAGCAGTCCGGCGACCATCCCGAACGTGACCGGTATCCAATCCGCGACTGTTCCTGACATGGCCGTAAGTCCGCTGGAGAGGATACTTGCCGCGGCCGCTGAGCCCAGGGCAAGGCGCCGTCCCGTCCGGCGAACCATCTCCTCGAGCGAATTGGCCTGGAAATTCACGACCAGCTTCTGCCCAGGGCGAGCGCCGATCAGATGTTCGATGGCTTCGGTCATCCGCTCGGCTCGTACTTTGAACTTCTGCAGCTGATAGACAAGCGCTTTGGGATCGAGCGAGGCCCCCATGCGCTTGATCATGACACGCATCAAAAACTTGCCCGCGACATCATAGGGGTCAAGTTTCGGATCGAGAGCCGCCGTCGCCAGTTGGACTTGCGCCAACGCCTTGGCGGCGAGCGTCAGCGACGCCGGCATCGGCACGCCGTGTCGAAACGCGATCGCGCTCATCTCCTGCAGCAGCGGTCCGATCTGCATCTCGGCGAGAGCCGCCTTGCGGTACTTCGCCATCACTTCGCCGATTTCGCTTTGAAACCGTGGGATATCCAGATCATTGCGGCCGACCGAACCCGTCATCATCAGCGTGACATCGCTGAGAAACGCCACATCTTCCTTCCACAGCGCCATCAGCAACAACAAGAGATGTTCCCGTACGTTGGCATCGAGGGCACCGACCATTCCAAAATCGAGGAGGTAGATGCGATCGTTCCACCACATGAGATTGCCCGGGTGAGGATCGGCATGGAAGAAGCCGTCGACCATGATTTGTTTGTAGTAACTTTCCAACAGCTGACGGGCGGCTTCGATACGCTCCGGACCTTCGGGCGCCTGTGAGATCGGAACCCCTTGGATCTCCTCCATCACCATTAAGCGGGATGTCGATAGATCCTGATGCACGGAGGGAACCGCCAGCCGGTCATAGTCTGTCAGCACGGTTTGCATCCGCCCGATATTTTCAATTTCCTGACGAAAGTCGAGTTCCCGGTGGAGCGACGTGGAGAGGTGTTTGAACACCGCCTCCATATTCACCACTTGGCTAAGGGCCTGACGTTGCCCCACTTTCTGGGCGAATATCTCGAGCAGGGCAAGATCCTGTTCGATGTCGGCTCGGGCGGTAGGCCGTTGCACTTTGATGACCACTCGGTCACCGGTTTCGAGTGTGGCCCGGTGGACTTGCGCGATGGTCCCGGCAGCGAGCGGTTTAGGGTCGATGGACTCGAAGACGTCCTCCCACGGCACCTTCAACTCTTGCTCAGCGACCCGAACGACCTCGCTCTCCGGCATAGGAGGAACGCGACTCTGTAACAGAGCGAGTTCTTCGATATATTCCACAGGAAGGAGATCCGGACGGGTCGACAAGACTTGTCCGAGCTTGGAGAAGGTCGGGCCCAGCTCTTCCAGCGCCGCGCGTAAGCGCTTGGCCTGCTGACGGCGCATGGCAACATCCGATTGATCGGGCTGACTAAACAGCTCTTTGAGGCCATGCTTCGCCATGACCGTCGCGATATACATGGCTCTTCCAGCCAGATGCGGCTCAGGCGTGTGAGGTTCGCCCTGCGGCTGAACCACTCGCACCGATTGAGCGACCTGCTCACCGGCAGAGGGCAGGGTATTCACAATAATGACGGTGCAATGGGAATTGTGACTGATGCGGTTCGGAACGTTACCCAGCAAGAACTCCTTTCGTCCCGCCATGCCCGAATTCCCGACCACCAGGACATCAATGGTTTCTTGCTCAGCGGCGCGTACGATGGCCAAGGCTGGGTCGGAATCAATGACGACGAGCGCGTGTCCTCGCTCTCCGGCGATGTGCTTCACGACATGCGCAAGCTCATCCTTAGCGGCAGCGGCCCTGGTCTGCTCAGCGGCGCCAAATTCCGTACTGGATGGGTGTTGCAACAGGATGACCTGGACCACGAACAGCTCTGCGCCGTAGCGTTCGGCAAATTGGGCGGCCCAGCGAACAGCTTGATCGGCTGTTTTGGAACGATCTGTGCCCACCATCACGCGTCGTATGACGTGACCTTGGGAAGAATTGTCCATCTTGTCCTCGTTCATTTCAGAAAAAGTGGCGTGCTCGCACCGTCTTAGCTAGTCACGTATTCCTTCGGCTGCTACTGCGCTGCCTGCTTGAGCTCCGCGATTAGCAGGTCAGCAACCGCCCCGCCTGAAGCCGGATTCTGTCCGGTGACGACACGGCCGTCCACGACAGCAAACGGCGCCCACGCCTTGTCGGCTTTCTTGTAGATCGCCCCGCGGGCGACCAGCTCCGTCTCCGTCAGGAATGGAACGAACTTGTCGAGCTCTGCCAACTTCTCTTCGTCGTTCGAAAAACCCGTGACCTGTTTCCCGTTGATCAGCGGCGATCCGTTCGACAACTTGATATTCAACAACCCCGCAGCGCCGTGGCACACCGACGACACGTACCCACCATCCTCATAAATTTTCCTACTGATCGTCTGGAGGGGTTTATTCTCAGGAAAATCCCAGATCACCCCGTGGCCGCCGGTATAATAGACCGCCACATACTCGCTTGGGTTGACCTCACTCGGTTTCAGTGTCTTCCCAAGTCGATTCATAAATTCCTTCTTCTGGTACCATTCCCAATCGACAGGCTCGGCCATCGCAAGGCTATGCGGGTCGATCGGGGTATAGCCCCCACGAGGGCTGACGTAGTCGACCTGATAGCCCGCCGCTTCGACTTTTTTGACAAAGTGAACGGCCTCTCCGAGCCATAACCCCGTTGCCCGGTTCAAGTTTGGATACTTTTCAACACTGGTGAGCACGACGAGGATCTTCTTGTTCATGGCTTCCCTCCTGCGTCCGTCGGTCGAACCGTCAGAGCCGTTTCTCCTCCAGATCGTAGACATCGAACCAGACATAGACGGGACGATGGTTCGGGACGAACTTGGGAATATATTCTTCGAGGTACTGCTGAGCCTGCAGACTCATGTCGCTCAATCGTGTATCGCGCATCGCGTTGTTCCATTTCAGCACTTCGTCAGGATTCTTGATCTTGGATTGATCTACAATCCATGTCGCGAGTTCTTCATCGGTCGCTCCCGTCGCGACCACGTCCTTAAATCGTTCGGGCGTGATGCCGGTGAACGAGAACCATTGACCGGCCAGCGAGCAGGGCCAGTAGTTGTACTCGCCGTTCATGTCCAGGAGGAACGCCCTGCACTTATCGACGCACCGCGCCGCAATCACGTAGCCACCCAGCTTTTCGCGAGGGCTGCGTGGATAACTCTTCCGGAGATCCTTGGCCGATTTCTTCACTTTTGCGAGATCAGTGTTCATGATCCTCTCTCCCTCCATTCACGATCCTCGACGCATCTCCGCTGCACCCGTCCGAACGATGCAGGCGGATCGCGCATCATGCCATGCCTTCTCCCAGAGGCGAAACCCTCCGGTAAACGCATGGTGGTTATTGCCAAGTCGCACCCACTTCGGCAACTTTCCAAGTTTCTTGGCGTTGCCGCCACCAAGCACGACGTAGTCGGCTTGGAGCGCCGCCCGCAATGTCGTCACCACATCCGTCACATACCGGCGCCATTTTTTCTTGCTGTGCCGCTTGAGCCCGCGCGCGCCGACGTAGTCCTCGTACGTCCGGCCTTTCCGATAGCGGAGATGCGCCAGTTCCATCGGCACCAGTACGCCGTCGGTGATCATCGCGGACCCGAGGCCGGTGCCGAGACCTAAAAACAACATCCGACCCCCTTGGTAGCTTCCGAGCGCTTGCATCGCAGCGTCATTGATCACTTTGACCGGACATCCGAACGCCTTCTTGAAATCGAATCGCACCCACCCGCCGCCGAGGTTCTTGGGTTCGGCGGCCGGGCTTCCGTCCCGAACCCCTCCAGGATATCCCACCGCGACGACATCGTACGGCCAGTCGGCGGCGAGCTGGCGAACTGCCTCGGCCATGCGCCGTGCAGTCATGGTCGCACCAGACGGCACCTTGCGCGGCGCGTGTTTCCCAGTTGCCAAGATCTTGACGTTGGTTCCACCCACATCGATGACCAGCACCCTGAGGAAACTGCGTGGTGCCCTGCCGTCGTTCTTCACTTCTGAGGCTGTCCCTTGCGGCTCGCGCGCCTTGCGGGATGTGTTCGTGGCCATATCGTCACCCCATCGTTGGTCTGCTGTCGAGCGCGCGATCAAGATTGAACGCGGCGCTGATGAGGGCCAGGTGCGTGAACGCCTGTGGAAAGTTGCCGAGCGCGTCGCCGCATGGGCCGATCTCCTCCGAGTACAAGCCGACGTGGTTGGCGTGGCCCAGCATGCGCTCAAACAACAGCCGCGCCTCGCTCAGTTTCGCGCGATCGACGCGCCCCGCTCTGGTCAATGCTTCGACCAGCCAAAACGAGCACATGGTGAACGAGCCCTCTTTCCCGTCTAGTCCGTCTTCTCCCGTTTCACTGTCATAGCGATACACCAGCCCGTCCGACACCAGGCCGCCGTGTTTCCGTGAACGGTTGATGGCATCCAGCGTTTTGAGCATCCTCGGATCGTTTGGAGAGAGAAAGAACACGAGCGGCATGATCAGGTTGGAGGCATCCAGCGACTCGCTGCCATAGTGCTGCACGAAGGCCTGTCGCGTGGGGCTCCATCCCTTCGCCATGATCTCCTCATAGATCCGGTCTCTGACCTGAAGCCACCGCGCGCGGTCCGCGGGAAAGGACCGCTTCTCGGCCAATCGAAGACCACGATCCATGGCCACCCAGCACATTAACTTGGAGTATACGAAGTGTCGGCGGCCGCCACGCACCTCCCAAATGCCTTCGTCCGGCTGTTGCCAATTCTCACAGAGCCAATCGAGCCGCTTGCGGATGCGCGTCCACACATCGTACCCGATGGGCATCACATATTTGTTGTATAGATACAGCGCGTCGAGTAACTCACCATAGATGTCCAACTGCAATTGGTTGTAGGCGCCGTTGCCGATTCGTACCGGTCGAGATCCTCGATAGCCGTCCAAATGATCGAGCGTCTTTTCCGTCAGATCGTGACGCCCGTCGATGCCGTAGACGATTTGCAACGCCCCATCCGGCGCCACCTCTCCCGCTCGCGCCCCTAACCATTTCATAAAGCCGACCGCTTCATCGGTAAATCCGATCCGCAGCAGGCCATAGAGGGTAAATGCGGCATCGCGAATCCACGTATAACGATAGTCCCAGTTTCGGCCTCCACCGAGGGTCTCCGGCAAGCTGCACGTCGGGGCGGCGATGATGGCGCCGGTTGGTTCGAACGTCAGAAGCTTCAGGGTGAGCGCCGAACGATAGACCATTTCCCGCCAACGACCGGTGTACGTGCATTTGGACAGCCAGCGACGCCAATAGTTCACCGTCCGTTCGAAGAGTTCGTCGGCTTCGCCCGCAGCCGGACCGTGGCCGCAGCCCTCGTCTGATTGAATGCCCCCAAGCATGAAAACCGCTGCCTGCTCCTCGTGCAGGACAAAGACCGCCGCCGCGCCGCGATCGTCCGCCGTGAGCGGAATATCCGTCGCGAGTCCCAAACTGAGGTTAGCAGAATGGAAACTGGCTCCTTGCTTAGTAATGATCGTCTGATGAGCCGCTCGGGCATAATCAAAGGCGGGATGACATCGCAGGCGAAACTCCATGCTACCCTGCGTGACCCTCACCCGGCGAATCAGCGAATGCCGCCATGCGGAATCGCTCGACAAACCGGGCGGCATGAAATCTTCGATTTCGGCGACCCCGCCCGCCGAGTAGAAGCGGGTCATCAAGATATTCGTGTCCGGCCAGTAGAATTGTTTGGTCTTCACGCCTTCATGAGTGGCGGCGATCTCGAACCGGCCTCCTTTCTCGTGATCAAGCATAGCCGCGAAGACGCTCGGGGAATCAAAGTGCGGGAAACAGAACCAATCGATCGATCCCGTGATGCTGACGAGCGCCGACGTGCGCATATTTCCAATAATGCCGTAGTTTTGGATGGGCTGGTAATTCATCGCTTCGCTTCTGTCCCTCGCCGAGACATGTCCGCGCCAGGAGTGGTGGCAAATCAGCGGCGGCGCACCAGCGCCGTGCGCTGGAGCCGATTGTTAGAGTTTCAACACCGATCCAATCATCGCGTGGTGTACCCGCCGTTGGCGAATATGGTCTGACCTGTGACCCACCAGCCCTCGGTAGCAAGAAATCGTACGATCGGCACGATGTCTTCGATTTGAGTCAGCTGGCCGCCCATGCCTTGTGACTTGTGATACGCCACCCGTTCAGGCGTCTCCTGACCGTAGAAAAACGGCGTGTCCATCGGGCCGGGACCGACCGCGGTGACGGAAATACCGCGCGGGCTGAACTCCTTGGCCGCTGCGCGCGTAAAATGCTCCACCGGAGCTTTGCCTCCGGCGTAGGTCGAGTAGCCGTCGGTGAAGGCCGCGAGCAGCGACGTCACGATGGTGATGATCTTCCCGTTGTCGTTGAGATTCTTTCCTGCTTCCTTGATGAAAAAATAAGCCGCTTTGGCGTTGATGTCGAACATCGAGTCGTACTCGGCCTCAGTGGTATCGACGATGGGCTTGCGGAGCACCTTGCCGACGGTGTTGACGGCGATGTCGATGCCGCCGAAGCGGTCCTTGGCGGATTTAAACAACGCGGTGACGTTGGCAGGCTTGGTCAAATCACCCTGGACGGCGTAGGCATCGCCGCCCACGTCTTCGATGGCTTTTACCGTGGCATCGGCATTCGGCTTGGTGGCGTCACTGTTGTAGTGCACCACAACCTTGGCACCGCCCTTGGCGAACTCGCGACTGAGGAGACCACCCAGATTCTTGGCGCCTGCGCCGATGACCGCAACTTTCCCTTTTAGTGTAGGATTGTTCATGAGTGATCCTCCTTCCCATTCTGTTTAGTTGTGGGACGATCAGAACATGTTCACGCTCAGAGGAACTTCCACCTTTCGACTTAATAACCCACTGTAAACCGTCGGCGAATGTGATGCGGCATCTCTACTTCATCGATCATGGCCACGGCATAATCTTGGACCGAGATGCGGCTTTCTCCATTCGCATCACGCAATAATTGATCCGTCCCAAGTCGGAATTTTCCGGTACGCTCACCGGAGAAAAGATCGGCTGACGGGGATAGGAAGGTCCATTCGAGGGTCGGCTCTTTGCGCAGCAGGTTCAGAGCTTCGCGGGTCGCGAGGGCTCCCTGTTTGTACTCCGCCGGGAACTCGGGGAGGTCCACAGATTGGACACCGGGCTTCACTTCCAAACTGCCTGCGCCACCGACGAAGAGCAAGCGCTTCATTTCCGCCTTCTTGACCCCATCAATAATGGCTCGCGCGCCCTTGACCTGCAGATTGTAGATGTCCGGATTGGTCCAGCCGGGATTGAAGGCGCTGATGACGGCGTGATGGCCCGCTACGACCAGCGCCACTTCATCGGCGTTATAGACATCGGCTTTCTGAGGACGAAGCTTCGCATGCGGCTGCAACTTTTCCGGATCTCGTGCGATGGCTGTGACCTCATGGCCACGATCCAACGCCTCCCTGAGAATCGCCGATCCTACGAACCCCGTTGCTCCGATTACCACGATTTTCATGACCACTCCTCTTACTTCGCATCATCGCCGTTCAGAAATGGTTACCAACAAGCCGACGCCCGTACGAGCGGTAACCATCTCAATGATGTCATTGCCTTTCCCGCGAATCATTCAGTCCCTTGTGCGGACAGGGCCCAACGGTACTCGCTGTCCGACAGCTATCATCGATGAAGTGTCCACAACCATCGCCGGATCGTTTTCCCGTATCGACTCGTCTGCGTCCCCATAGATTTCGACTTCGTTTGCATCAGGATCTCGCAGTTTGCCGGTGCCGCTGACCTCAGGCTACCGAGCAAGGACCTCCAAAATCTCATCCAGTGGCCGAATAGTTCCCAACAAGAGAGGATCTCCAAATACTCGGTTGTGCTGATTCTCTTTCACTTGAAGCAATCCGGTGACCAAATTATTGAAATCATCGAGTTTCGACGTTTCAAAATAGGTGATGAAGTCCCAATCATCGAGACCACTCGAGTGATACAGCTTACGCTTGACAGTCTTTAGATAGGCCACGGTGGCATCCGTATGCTCTTTCATCATGCTTGTTCGAGAATCCTGCGCGGTGTTCCACCACTCGGCATCCTTCCGGATGGGTACCACGACTACATATTTGCTCCCTTGGGGGGGTGGAGTCTTTAACTCGTCCTTGAGGTCTCCCGGAAAATTAGGCACATAATTGAGCGCTTTTGTGATGCCGTTAAAGACGTCTACATTTTTGAAATGTTTCCCCAAGTTGGTTGCCATCAAATCCAGCAAAAAATTCTGATTGTGAATCATTTCTTTTGAATGAATCCGGATCAGGATATCGGCTCGTTCGGACAACCCCCGCAGCAGATGCACGTCTGTTGTCAATCGATCCGCATATTTCTCTATTATTTTCTTTACGTCGGCGCTCGCCGACGCACGAGCTTGAGGCTCCATTTGCCACCATTGCTCTGACGCTTGGAAGACGGCGAATGTGGCATAGACTCCCGTTTCCTTTAAAAGTTGTTCTCTATCGGCCTCGGCTTTGACTGGAGCGACAGCTCCGACGACGAATATCACACAGAAAATCAGTACAATGAAATGGCGCATCGACATCTCCTTTTGTTATTGCGTCAGTGTTCGCTCCAATCAACACGATTTTCAAGGTATCCTCCTCTTACTTCGCATCATCGCCGTGCAGACATGGTTACCAACATGCCGACGCC
>CABVRV010000020.1 GCA_902500755.1 uncultured Nitrospira sp. | reverse complement strand
CACCGGCCGCGTCTAGGTTGATCCCAAGTGCCGTGTTCGAGTGGATTTGGTTGCCAAGCACGGCGTGGCCGGTACCATTCACCACATCCACGCCGTTGTTGGCATTGTAAGCAATCACATTACCGGCCCCGACTGCAGTGCCGCCGATAAGGTTTCCCGTGGAGCTACCCTGGATCTGGACGCCATTGCCGGATTGGTTGCCTTTGGCTGTCGTGCCGTCCGCAGCAACACCGATATAGTTGCCTTGCGCGATGTTGTTGGAGGTATTGATTTCAATGCCTTCGACGTTTCTTGAAATCACGTTGCGGGAGGCGGCAGTGGTGCCACCGATCGTGTTGCCGGTTCCTGAGATAATGGCGATGCCCACATCAGCATTCCCGCCTCCGGTCGAGCCGTCTGGATCCACGCCAATATAGTTGCTTTGGATCAAATGCCCGGTCACGCCTGAACCGACGATCGTGATGCCCTCATCGGCGTTATTAGTGATGACGTTCCGATCGTTTGTTCCGGTGCCACCAATGATGGCACCGGAACCGGCAATTTCGATCCCATCATCGCCGTTGCCGTCGCCGGTTGTACCGGTACCGGTGGTGCCGATCCAGTTCCCACGGATTGTAATGTTGTCGGCACCAGCCTGGATCAAAATGCCGTCGCGCGTGTAGTCGTAGATCACAAGGCCGCGCGCCACGCTGCCGTCACTGGTGCTCGAGAACGTAAGCCCATCGACGCCTGCTCCAGCATTGTCGCCCCGCAGCTCGATGAGCGGCGTGCCGGTGAATCCGGGCTGGGTCCAGCCGTCGATGGTCACGGTGTCAGTGATTGTCGGCAAGGCTGAAGTGGGCCGGATGCGCTGGCCCCCGCTGCCGATGCTGAACACAATGGTGTCTGCACCGGCATTGGCATTGGCATCTAAAATTGCCTGTCGCAACGATCCGGCGCCTGAGTTGTTCGTATTTGTCACTGTATAAGTTGCCAGTGCATGTTCCCATTGGGCCTGCGCGTCCTGCCCGATCGCGATTGACGCTTCGATCGCACCGATCGAGGCTTCAAGCTGCCAGTCGCCAAACTCTGTTACATGGCCGGTCCGGTCGCTACTTGCTGCCACATCGGCGCCGGTCAGCGTGGCGAGCGTGTTCATGGCCAATTGTCCTGTCTCGCCGCGGCCGAAGTTACAGCCGTAGATCAGGACGTCGGCATCTGCCGAGAGACTTTGACCAATTTGCTGGAAGTGTTGTGCGTAAGTCGTGCTGATCGACTCTTGTGTCAGGAAGCTGACACCGAGATGCAACTCGGCTTCGGTCCCTTCGCCGATCAGGTGGATCGCGTCGATGCCCGTCCGACCGGCTAGCACCTCCGCCATCTGTGTGACGCCGTCGCGGGCAGGATCGAGGATGATCACTTCGACGTTGTGGCTGATGCCATCGAGCAGTTGTTGGTAGTCGCGAACGCTGGAAGAAAGAAAGACGATTTCCTGACGAGCTGCTGACATATCGTACGCCGCCAGAGCATCAAACAACGCCTGGTCGCTGGCGTTGAACTGCGGCTCACCCGTCGGTGCCGGACCAGGCAGGGCATCGCTAGCGGTCACGTCCTCAGGCGACGAGAGCGCTTCAGCTTGACTCTGGGCGAGTGGCTCGATGGCAACGGTGCTGAGCGTCGCGACACCCGCCCCATCGAACATGATCCGCGATTCGAGCGCGAACCAGGAGGCACTGTAAGAGGAAAAAGGCGCGGCCACCTGCACGGAAGTCCGCTGATGACCGCAAGCTGATTTTGCTGCAGTCTTCTTGCGTCGACGTAGGATTCTCATGGTAGCGAGAAGAACGGAGTTCTCCGATTTACCAGGAATAATTTAGCAAGCCGGTGCCACTTCCCGAAGCAAATTCCCCTTTCTGACAGGGGAGTTAGATGGTGCTCTGCAGGACGATTTATCGTGAATACTGAATGTGACGAAGGACGCCCGTTGCTAGCCAAATGCTTCGGAGGGAGGGCTCTCGGTCCTACCCCGCGCTCTGGTCCTCGTGTGCTGCCCCAGAAGTCTGTTCGTGGTGAGTCCTCATCTGGCACAGGACAGGCAGGGCAGGCCCAACAATTCCCAAGCCAAGACGTGCTTTCTCAAGAGGAAACGGGTAAGCTCCGGACACCTAAGAGGAGTGCAGCGTGTGGCAGACGAAGGCCCCGCCTCGGCCTGGCCAGCAGAGGCTTGAGTTGGAACTGACCGAGAAGAGTCCAACGCGATGAAGTTTCAATTCTCTAAGCACGTGCTCCAAGAACTGGAAAAGCGTAAAATCCCGCAGAGGCTTGTGGAACAAGCTCTCTATAATCCAGAGCAAAAGGTCCAGGAAGTCAACGGCATTACGTGCTACCAGTCGCGAGTGGAGATCAACGGGAAGGCATACTTGTTGCGCGTGATGGTCAACGAAACGATGGATCCAGCCATCGTGGTCACCGTGTATCGCACCAGCAAGGTCAGTAAGTATTGGAGGAAGCCATGAAGGTGAAATATGACGAAGAAGTGGATGTGTTGACGATCGAATTCAGTGATGCTCCTGTGGAGGAGAGTGACGAGGACAAGCCCGGTGTCATTCTGGACTATGACAAGGAGGGGAACATCGTCGGCATTGAAATCCTCAACGCCTCAAAGCGGGTGCAGAATCCGAAATCCGTCGAATACGCGATTGCTTAATCGACCGCTTCCAACTGATCTGGAGATTCATCCAGAATTCGGCGGTCGTATTGAAGAACGTCGCCAAGCACACCGCCGTATCTCGCTCCTTCGATCCTGAGTTTCAGGTTTCACGTTCAACGTGTCGCGTTGTGCAGAAGCCAAGAACCTGAAACTTGAAACCCGTAACCCCGCTTGACGCGCCTCAACACCCTCATCAGGCCCCGCTTTCGCGGATCAGGACCCGAACGCCCTTCTCCCAGGCCCGTTGAGCAAAACTGATGCGAGGGCCATCCACCAACACGGTGCCCCGCACGGCTTGGTTCCATCGGGGAGCCGGCTCGGCGAGACGGAGGGTGATCCGATAGACGGAGGTCTCAGGCCGCAGCCGATGATTGGCATCTTCCCGCACCGGCACCTCGCCGCCGTAGAGGGAGGCCAGATAGGGAACCGTGAAGCTGTACTCATCGATATCCCGAATCTCTATCACCTGCGCTCTCACGCTCGGCCGCTCGGCGCCGTCGGGAATGAATCGAGCCGACTGGCCTGATTGGAGATAGCCGACGTCAGTTTCTGGCGCGACCGCATGCACCTCTTCGCCTGCTGGGTCCACGACATAGGCAAGCGGTAGTTCCTTATTAATCCAGCGTCCCACATGCAACGCCTCTGCACGGTCGGTGACTCGTCCTGAGATCGGCGATACGAGCGAGAGCGTCTGCTGTTGTTGCACAAGACCCTCAAGCTGCGAGAGCCGTGCCTTCAGCGCTTCGATCGTGACCTGATGTTTTGACAGTTCTTGTTGATCCACGAACTGGCGCCGTCCTCTCAACTGTTCAACCTCGATCCGCTTCTGCGTTAACGCCACCTCTTTTTCCAGTACCGGGGATTCCAGGGTAATGAGTCCGGTGCCTTTGTCCACGTGACGGCCTTCCGCTAAGGTCAGCTCGACGATTCTGCCCGGAGCCGGTGCATAGATCGTGGCATGGGGCATCGATTCCAACACAGCCGGGAGGGTGATTCGATCCGACCACGGGACGAACAGCACAGCCGTGAGGACACCCACTGCGCCGGCGGTGATCCATATTCGTCGCTGTTCGCGAACCGCCGCGCGTAACATCCACCAGGCCTTGAGTTCACGCATAATCGGCAGCACGATGAACCAGCCGATTTCGAAGGCGAACAGGATGAGTCCCAGCAACTTGAAGAAGAAGTGATAGACCACCAAGGCGATCCCCAGAAACAGCAAGAACCGGTACGCCCACGTGGCCCAGGCGAACCCAACCAAGAAGCGTCGCCGCGCCGCAGACACCGGCTCTGGCATCGGCGTATCCAGCCCAAACAGGATTCGTCGGATCTGCCACTGGCCGAACGCAAAGGCCCGCTCATGCAGATTTGGGATGCCGAGTAAGTCGGAGAGTACGTAATAGCCATCGAACCGCATGAACGGGTTCAGGTTAATCGCCGCTCCCAACGCCAAGCTGGTCGTCGCCATGAGAAATGCCAGGCTTCTTCCCACCCCGTCGTCCAGAAAGCTCCACGCGAAGATCGCGAGTGCCGCCACTGCACATTCCACAATCATCCCGGCAGCCCCAATGGCGGCACGCTGACGTCGGGAGGTCAATTTCCAGGCATCGGAGGTGTCGGAGTACAGCATCGGGACGAGTAAGATCGCGGCGACACCCATGGTCGACACGCGGCAGCCGTAGCGTGTCGCGGTATAGGCATGCCCGAGTTCATGAAAGATCTTGACGATGACCAGACAGAGCACGTACAACGCAAACCCACGCGGCGTGAAGAAATGCAACATGGTGGCGGAAAATGTGTCCCACTGACGGGAGACGAGATAGATCCCGATCAGCCCGACCAGTCCAATGATCCATGCCACGGCTGGGGCAAAGAGCCATTCAACAAACGGAAGCGTCGCATGAAGAAATCGATCCGGCCGGACCAACGGCACTTGGAAGAACAGATAGTGGTGGGCCAACCACGTCAGCCACTGTGGCTTGGCCGCTTCTGCTTGGGCGAGATAGGTTCGATACCCTCCCTGCGGCGGATCGCGCATGAGATAGTTCTTGGACAAGAACCGCAGAAACTCGTCGATATCCTGAGCCGTGACGCGACAGGTCGTCTCAGCATGAATCGCCGACAGGATGGCTTCCGCTGACCGGCCCTTCCAGCGCGAGAGCATCTGGTAGGCCGGCCAGCTGATCTGGAAATACTTGCCACGAAGCTGGTCTACCAGAACCCAGATCGGCGACCCATCAGGAGCTGGGGCTCCGGGCAGCAGCTGGAGATCCTCCCGCAACGGCGGCAAGATGGATTCACGCTGCTGATCCATTGGTGATTTCACAGCCCAATCCACGGCCTGAGCGCGGACATCGGACGGCGGAACAGATAGGTGAACAGCGACACGTTCGCTCCGTAAATCTTTGCGCTGCCCTGCCACCCGATCCGCAATTCCGGCGCCCCTTCTCCAAGCTGGGCCGTGACACGATAGGCCAAGGTGTTGTTCGGCAGGACTTCGGCATGGTAGCTCGCATGACTCAGCGTGGCCGACACGCTGGATAACGGATGGGCGTTGAGAAATAACGACACCGCTGCCCCCTCGCGCAGCACGATGGCATCGTCGACCGGGAGATCGATTCTGACTTCCACCTGCCGAGGGTTCGCCAGTTCCATCATGCGCTGGCCGACGACGACCGGTTTTCCGATCCAATCGGACTTATCGCTGTACAGAACCAGCCCTGCCTGTTCTGCCTTGACCTCCACTTTGGCCAATCGTTCATAAGTATAGTTCCGCTCCGTTTCCCGCAACTCCACTTCCGCCTTCAACAGCGGCACATCGGCCTTTTGGTCGGCCTCCACAAACGCCCCCTGAGCCGCCCGGCGATACTGCGCCATCGCCACATCCAGGTTGCGTTCCGCGATCTGATAGTCGCTGCGGAAGGTCGTATCCTCGTACCGGAATAACAGCTCTCCTTGTGTGACCTCGGTATTCGGCAGCACGGCAATGTCCGCGATGACCCCGTCGATCGGCGCGCTGACAATCAACGGATTCTTGGCCACAATCTTGGCGGGAGCCACGGTCGACATGGGGACAGGAACGATCAGCGCGCTCACCACCGCTCCGGCAAGCAGACAGGTCGTCGTCCGACTCAGGCCCCAGCGCCATCGGAGGTTCTTGGATGGACCGACCGCGCGCCAGGCGTAGGCATAGGCCTCGCTGAGTCGTTGAAGCACCGTGATTTCGTGCTCCGGCCATGGTTGATCGCGCGTGAGCCACAGACCGCCCAGCATCTGTCCGTCTGGATGTCTCAGCGGACACCACAGGCCATGACCAGTGCTGAATTCATTCCACTCTGACTGAAGTTCGGGAGGACAATCGGCCTCTTTAACCTGCTGGATGTCGTGGCTGTTCGAAGTGTCGCGCAGACTCTGGATCAGCCGCTCGGTCCATTGCATCACCGGTACCGTACGGTCGACGACGGGCACACTCGAAGCGGCCCGCACATCATATTTCGACGCAGCCGCCGAGGACGGAATCAGCAAAATCGCCTGTCTGTACGACACCAACCGACGCGTTTCGTTGACAATGAGAAATTGCAGCTCTTGCTGAGTGGCGGCAGCGCGAACCATTCTTTCCAATTGTAAGAGAGTGGCCCACGGAGTATTTTTCGGTGGCGAGCTGTGGGGTGTGGCTTGTGCTGCGACCATGTCGACGTGGTCAGTGTGGGCCTTCAGCAAACGACGCAATGCCGCTCATCCCGGCGAGAACCTTGTCGGGCTTGGCCCGAAACAGACCTTTGACTTTGACTGTCTGGCTGGCAGGATCAACATTCGCTCCGATATCCTCCACGACGGCGGGATACCGGAGTCCCGTCTCATCCACCGCATACTCAAAGGGGAGTCCGACCATAAGCCACGCCAGGGATTTGGAGGGCAGAATCAGCTCGATTTCGAGCTGACTGTCGTCCAAGAGGCTGATCAGTTGATCATTGGGAAATACGTTCTCGTGCTCATTGACGATGGTCTTGACGACACGACCGGGGAAAGGTGCCCGCACCGTACAGCCGCTGACATTGACCTGCGCGGCCTTCACGGCAGCGACTGCCTTCTCCGCGTCCGCCTCGGACACTTCCAGTTCGAGTTGCCCCACCGCCTGATGTTTGGACAGACGGAGATTGTTCTCATACGTTTTCTTTTTGCCGCGATACTCGGCTTGGGCGCTCGCTAGTTCTGCCTCGTATTTGGAGCAGTCGAGCGCCACCAACAGCGCGCCTTTCTTGAACCGTTGTCCTTCTTTCACGGGTAGTCGGCTGATTCGGCCTTGGACCTGGCTGGCCAAGGTTGCCTGCGCGGTCGCCTTGACCACTCCTCGGATGGTGGCGAGTTCAGCCGAGTTGCTTGCCGGTTTCGCATCGAGTGGCGTCGTGGCGCGTGCCGGCTCGATCATGGTGCACACCAGATATATCCCGATGAGAGACCCACCACCCATCAGACCGCCACGACTCACTTGAGCAACTCCTTGCTTTTCGTCCACCGCGCGCGCAGTTGGAGAGACAGATCCGACAGGCTTTGCTCGCTGGTCAGATGATGAGGGAGCACATCTTCCCCGACGGCGGCGAGCAGCGCCGCCCAGGCGGTTTGCGCCTCGGCTTCCACGGCGTCATAGCGGAGCTGGGCCGCCACTTGAGCCACTCGCTCACGCAATACCGATTGTTCGCTCAGTTTGGCGCTGCGCCAGGCCACCCGCGTCTGTTCGGCGATTTGTGATTGCGTGTCGTAATACAGGGCCGCGGTCGATACCTCTTTCTTCGCATGCGCCACCTGCGCCACGCTCACATGGACTTGCGACATCACCGCCATGGTCAACGCCAAGTTCTGCGTGTGAAGCACTTTATCTTGCGCCTCGATGGTCTTGGCCCGCGCGGGATACCGCAAGAGGTTGAGTAAATTCCAACTTGTGCGTGCCGCGTAGGCGGCCCAGTGATTGTTAAAGAGGAAGGTATTGCTGCTGTAGTTGCCTCCGACTTGGAGATTCAGGCTGGGCAACATTTCTAAAATTGCCGCTTTGGCCTCGCGTGCGTTGATCCGACGACGATAATCGATCATCCGGAGCTCAGGGCGCGCCTGCAAAGCTCGATCTTCCAGCGCCATCATCTCGGACGGGAGATTCAGGGTTTGAGCCTCTCGCTCAGGGACGAGAAGGACGAGATCTTTCTCCTGCCCCGGCGGCAGATTGATCAGCGCGGTCAACTGAAGCTTAGCGGTATTCAGTTCTCTGAACAGCTGTTGAATGTACCGTTGGGTATTGAGGAGATCGAGCTTGTATTGTAAGGGAACCAGCGGCGTGCTCAGCCGCTCATCTTGGACCGCCTGCGCCTTCTCAAGTGCACGATTCACCCACTCATCCAGCTGCCGAAGGGAAGGAAGAATTCGTTCCGCGCTGACAGCTCGCCAGTAGGCGATACGCACATCCTGCATGATTCGATTGGCCACTCGCCGCCGTTCTTCCTCGGCAATCAAGACATCGTCCGCGGCTTGCTTGGCCCGGATATAGGACAACCCGAAATCCAAGACGTTCCAGCTCAACGACAGATCGGCCGAGAAAATGTTTCGTTCGGCGGAAGTAAAGGGTTCGAGCACCTGCCGCCCGGTGAGCAGGGACTGTGCAACACCGCCGGGGAAATTGTTCCGTCCGTCAAATCCCGCGTTCGCCGCCAGACGGGGCAACATCGCGTAGTGTGAGAGATCAAGCTGCGTCTGCGCCAACATCTTGTGCATCAGCTCGACGCGGGCGTCGAGGTTGTATTTCAACGCTCGCGCCATGGCTTCGTAGAGATCCACCGGGCCATTGATCGGCTCTTGATCTTTCGTCAGAACGGCTCGATCCTCGTTCACCCGCACCTGGACCTCGCCTTCCGTCAACGGTATCGGCTTGATGGCACAGCCGTTCCCGCCGACGACGGCCACGATCGTCAGGGCCACCGGGAGAGTCCGGCTCACGCAATACATCCGCCCAGTTGAAGCATCGCTCTTCTTTTTCACAACACGCGCGATCCTTCGTTTAATGGAGGAAATTCGTTTCCTGGTTTCGAGCAGGGTTTTCCCGCTACAATCGGGTAGCACCCACATGATAGTGCGCACCGTAGATACAAGGGTACGCAACTCTTCTCGTTTGTCATCATTTTTTCACTTTTGCTGCTGTCTTCTATCAATGAGGCGAGCGACCAGAGTTAGTGGCGATCTATGGGTGAGAGCTGGGACGATGGGAGAATTTTATGAATTCTCGTTGGAGTCCTACCTCGAAATTTTTTGGGAGGCGAGGAAAGTCTGCTTTACATGACGAAGGTACCTCAACAGCATACGCACATGAGCTTTGCATTCGTTCATAAAATTTATCAATATCTCAAATCAAAATCGGTTCTTTCCCTTCCGTTAGGATTTCTGAAATACACACTTGTGTCCTTTTGGATACAGTAATAATTCTGATACGATAGAATATTTGTTAATACTAACAATGTCTTATGATGTATATTTTTTGGCACAAGCCTTGCTTTTGTCGATTACAGGCTGATTATCACGATGGAGGATCTGTGCGCAATCAACAAACCTTAGCATCGACGATCACGTGTTCCGGTGTTGGACTTCACTCAGGACAATCCGCGAGCATTACACTACGGCCGGCTCCACCTGATACGGGAGTCGTTTTTGTCAGCCGTCAAGGAGATGCCGATGCGTATCTCCCCGTCTCCATCGAACATCGGATTCCCACTGAACTCTGCACCGCCATCAGCGGCGGCGGGTTCCAGGTCCAAACCATTGAGCATTTGCTGGCGGCGCTGGCAGGGCTTCATGTCGACAATGTGTTTATCGATGTAACGGCTAGCGAAGTTCCGGTCATGGATGGGAGCGCTGCGCCGTTTGTCCGATTGATTCAAGCCGCAGGAATCGTCCCACAAAATCGGAAGCAGCCTTTTCTTAAAATTACGGCGCCCATCGAAGTGACCGAGGGATCAAAGCAGGTGCGGATTGAACCGTCCTCCACCCCACGCGTCACCTATTCGATTCACTATGAGCACCCTCTCATCAAGACCCAGACGTACGAGCATGACTGTTCCGTCAGCGCGTTTGAAAGCGAGATTGCCGAAGCAAGAACCTTCGGGTTTTTGCAGGAAGTTCAGGCGTTGTGGGCTCGCGGACTTGGGAAGGGTGGCACGTTAGATAACACGGTCGTGCTATCGGGTGACGGCATCGTCAATGACTCCGGTCTTCGATTCGACAACGAGTTTGTCCGTCACAAAATTCTCGATCTGATCGGTGACTTCTCTCTCCTTGGGATGTCCTTTATTGGTCATATTATCGCCAACCGTTCTGGACACGCGCTCCACACACGGCTCGTCCAACAGATCCTCAAGCAGCCGGAGAAGTGGGTACTGCTGAACGCGGAGCCGACGGTCGAAGGAGCGCGGGCGACCGCTCACCGGTCACGCTTTCAGCCGGCTGTTGCGCTTCAGGCCGCGTCCTAATTCCAAGGCCCTTCTCACTGACTTCTGGATTGGATTCTTTCTTGAATGGGGAGAGTCTTATTTACGCCTTCCAGTAAAGCGGACGATGGTGCGCCGGAGACAAGTGGACTTACCTCCGACGCATCACATCAATAGCGGGGATTACTTCTTCTTCTTCTTTGCTGCCTTCTTTGTTGCCAAGAGTCTCACCCCCCTTCGCATTTTCAAGTTAGGACCAACCTACACTGCCTGAATCAGCATGTCGTCGACAGCCTCAAACGTATTGGGACCGACCTTCTTGAACCGCTTGTCACGCTTGAGCGACGTCGCAATGGATGTCAGCGGTGTTTTCCCTTTGATCTGCAATCCGCCTTCGATCAATCGATGGACGAGTTCCTTCGCATGCATCGCTCGATTAGATTCCCGGAGTATTTCGTAAGCGGCTTGAGGAACGCTTTTCCCGACATACTTACTCCGCCCAAGGAGAATCTCTCGGGATTGATCGGTCACATCCATCACCTGCGGAGGCCGAATTCCCTTGGAGTCATCGGCTGGAATGATCTGATTGGATAGGCTGGCGAGCTTGGCCTTGTCGGCTTCAACACGGTAGAGGGTTTCCGCAAGCTCAAGATACTTCTTAATGGTCGCGATTTCGTCGTCCAATCGACGACGCTTTTTCTCTAAGTCCTGAAACCGGCTCTTATACGCGTTGATCCGTTGCTCCAAGCCAACGAGAATGTCCTTTAATTCTTCCACAATCGTCCCGCTCGCTACTCAATCAAAGCATGCTTGCTTTATAGCATTGCTTGTAATCCTTGTCAATACTTTATATTTGAATAATACATTGTCGATTAGGTTAGTCTTTTTGTAAGCAAGTAATCCTTGAACCACTACTGATGATAAGGCTTGTGATGGCAAGATTAGCACAATTCTTGTAAGCTGCCAGCCGGGTCATGCTACAATCGCGTGTGCCAATTCCTCATGAACCACTCCCCGAGGACGCGCTCCTAGAAACTGCCATCACCGCTGGTCGAAAGGCTGGAGCGCTTCTTCTTCAATATACCGCCGACGGCTTCCGCATCGAGTACAAGAATCCAATCAATCTGGTGACAGAGGCAGACCATGCCGCAGAACAATGTGTCATCGACCATATTCGAGGCCGTTTCCCCTCCCATCGCTTTTTGGCCGAGGAGCGCGGCAGTGTTGAGCCAACCCCCTCGCCCTATCTGTGGATCATCGATCCATTGGATGGGACCACCAACTTCACGCATGGCTACCCCGCCTACTGCGTGTCCATCGGACTCGAGTACAAGGGGCGCTGCATCCTCGGCGTGATCTATGATCCCTCGCGAAATGAGCTGTTCACTGCCATCGAGCAGAGGGGCGTGCAGTTGAACGGCCGATCTATCCACGTATCGGAGACAATGACTCTCGACAATAGCCTCTTGGTCACAGGCTTCGCCTATGACATCCGGGAAACACCGCGAAATAACCTTGATCATTTCTGCAAATTTGCCGTGAAGGCTCAGGGACTCAGACGAACAGGATCCGCCGCGTTGGATCTCTGCTACGTAGCGGCGGGGAGATTCGACGGGTTCTGGGAAGTTCGACTCAATCCTTGGGATATGGCGGCGGGATCTGTGATCGTACGAGAAGCCGGAGGGCGGCTGACCGATTTCAGCGGGAAGGACCTCTCAATCTACGGCCAAGAGCTTGTGGCCAGTAATGGACAGATCCACGAAGCCATGCTCACGGTTTTGAATCAAGAGTCTCCCCAAGCATAGGACACCAAGGAATCCACATTGCTGAGCATGGCTGCAGATGTACAACAGGACCGAGGATGCGCTATCTTATGAGCAGAATTAACCGAGGTCTTCTATGGCACGCGCCGTTCCCCCCTCTGAACAAGCAAACGGCGGTCTTTCCGATGACAATGCCCTTGACCCGGCCTGGGACGTCGAGTTGCTTCGCGTCCTCGTCAGCCGGAAAGGGACGCAGGTTGAAGCTCAGTGGGCAATCCATCCGCAGCTGAAGCAGGACTTGCTGCCCAACGAATGGCAAGACGTGATGGATCTCATGGGCAAGGTCACGGCCATCGTCGGCGATCGCTTTTCCAAAGCCCTGGAGAACATCGACCCAATGCCACCGGGCAATGCCTGATCGTTCCACCGTTCTTCTCTTTATCTTCCCCTCAACAAATCACTGGAGGAGACCCTTATGGACTCGTACTATCACGCCCATGATTTGAACAAGTTTGCGGATATCGGGAAAGGCAACAAACAGCTGTGGGAGAAGTTCAAGGGCTACTATGATGCGGTGTTTGCTGAGGGCGCATTGACCGAACGAGAGAAAACGCTCATCGCATTGGCCGTCGCCCACACCGTGCAATGTCCCTACTGCATCGATGCCTACACGCAAGCGTCACTGGAGAAAGGATCAAACGTCGAAGAGATGACCGAAGCCGTCCATGTGGCCTGTGCCATCCGCGGCGGCGCCTCACTGGTTCATGGCGTGCAGATGCGAAACGTGGCGGAGAAGCTGTCGATGTAGGAGCATACTCGAAATCCGTGCATGGTTCGACAGGCTCACCACGAACATATACAATGAGGGCTACAGATAGGGATTCTCCGGAATCGCCAGGGTGAAATACTTGCCCCGCTCTTCGTACAAGACCCGCTGTGCTGTGAGGTCGTTGAGGATAGGCGACAAGACTGCATCGCTGCAATCGGCTCGTTCCGCGACGGCTGCTCGGATTTGCTCTGCGCCCTTCGCTGACTCGTTACAGGTTTCAATGACCAGCGCCGCCAAACCTTCATACCGTCGGCGTGTCGGTGCGGTGGGACTTCGCCCATCATAGATCGTCACGTAGTTCGGGGCTTTGGAGTAATACAGAAACGGCCGGTCTGCAGACTTATGCATCCGCTGCCAGCTTTCAATCGCGGCAACCAGCTCTTGATACAGGTGCGGATCCACCGGCCAGTTGTCGAGTTCATACTCGAAATCGTAGGCGATTTTTTTCAAATCTACCTGCCGCGCGTCGTACACATATTCATAAGCTGTTCCCGGTCCGGTGATGCGGATGCCGTACTCATGGGGCCTAGTAAAGTAAGGGCTGAAGCGCTGCAGCCAAAACTTGCCTGTTGCTTCAGGCGGTTGAAGATGGAGGAGTGACGGAATCAGGTCGAGTTGGCGCTGATAATCCTCGTTGATCTCACCGGGAAATCCCAGCAAGATATTCCACGACACCATCACGTGATAGTAGAGGCTCCACTTGAGGCAGATGATGTTCTGCATCGGCGTGACGCCCTTGTCCATCGCGCGCAGTTGGTTGATACTCAGGCTTTCCAAACCCGGCTGCATGCACTTTACCCCACCCGCTGCCAGGGTCTTGATCTGGCGCTTCTGCAGGTTGCTCTTGGTCTCGATAAACACATCCAGGTCGCAATGGTCTTCGGCCAGCTTACCGAAGAGGTTTTCGATATAGCCCATGTCGATAATGTTATCGACGAGACGAAATCGGACCGCATCGTAGCGCTGCGAGAGATCGCCAATTTCTTTTAGTACTTGCTCGGGTGCCTTGGCCCGGAACTTCATACTCTGGGCATTGAGCCCGCAAAACGTACAATGATGTTTCTCGCCCCACCAACATCCCCGTGAACCCTCGTACAACAGAATGCGATCGAGCCCCTGTGCCTTGTCGCCCAGCTTAGCGAGCAGGTGATAGTAATCGTCGTAATCGGGTGGGCCGGTCTTGGCAAAATCAGAAAAGAGAGCCGCAGTCTGGGTAAGGACGATCTTCTCGCCCTGCCGATAGGTCACGCCGTTCGGATAATTGTCCTTCTGGCCTGCCAGAACCTGGCGGACTAATGGCAAAAAGTTTTCCTCCCCCTCCCCGACCACGACGTGATCGATGAAGGGAAACGCCCTGAAGTTCTCCAGCCCCATCTCGCCGTCGAAGTTGGCTCCACCAAAGACGATCGTCACCTCCGGATATAGATCCTTGATGAGCTTGGCCATCGTGAGGCTCGCAACGTTCTGATCGAACGTCGAGGTAAAGCCGACCAACTTATACTGTCCCCAATTGATCGACCGCAGCGCCCAGGTCAGGAACTGTGGCGCAATACGTGACGCCATCTCTTCGAAATAGCCAATCGGCTTCCCACTCTCCTGAGCGATCTGTTCGAAAACCGGCTTGAATATTTGTGGATACTCGGACCGTTTCGGATTCTCTCCAAACAGAAGAGAGGAGAAGAGCCACTCACCGAACAGCGCCCGCTTCTCGCAAATGCTCTCGTGCAACTCGACACCAATTAGGTGGGCAAATCTGACGTTCAAATGGTGGCAATCGACGGGAATGTCGTTGGATTTCAGGAGCGCGGAGAGCGTGCCGAGTTGAATGGACGGATACTTGGCGTAGCTGAACGGCATGTTGACGAGCGCAATCTGGGTTCCTTCGCTCATCTACTGCCTCGTAGCAGGACGTTGAAAAACTCCTTCAGCTTCGTTCTCGCATCGCTCAGAGGCTCAACATACAGGACAGGGTATACCTCGCCCCTTCGCTCGCTGTGGCCTCGCTGAAAGGCCTTTTTGAACATCCTGCGGGTTAGGCTCCTGCCCTGAACGGTTCAAATTCCCGATCCGCCTTGGCCGCCAGATAGAAATCACTTTCGGTCAGGCCGTTGATCTTGTGCGTCCAAATCTCGACTTTGCACTTGCCCCAGGCGAGATAGAGATCCGGATGATGGCCCTCGGCCTCGGCGATTGCGCCAACCTTGTTTACATAATCTAATGCCTGCGCAAAATCCTTGAACGTGTAGAGACGCTCCAGATGACCCTGGGCATTCAATGACCACCCTCGGCCCAATTCCTTCAGTAAGGCTTGCGCACGATCATTCGGCACCGGCGGCACTCCACCACGGCAAGGCACACATGCATTGTCAGCAAGACCCATAATGTCCTCCTCTCTAAAAAACCCACTCAAACATTGTAAAGGTGCATTCAGTCGGGAAACAAGCTGGAGGATGGGAACGACCGATTACTCGCTCTCGTCCGGCGCTCCGCCGGACTTCGCGAGATCGTCCATCTTGACCTTGTCCGGGTTGAATTTAGCGACAGCCTGCGTCATGCGGTCAAGCGCGTCATCGAATGACAAGGCGGGGGCATCTTTGGAACGAAACCGAATAGGATTCACACGAGCCACCACGAAGCTCTTCAGATAGGGACTGGTCAGCCCCTTGGCCTTGAGCGCGTCGACTTGTTTGACGATGAGATCATCCAGCCCAAGGACGGTCTTCGCCCGCTGCTGACGGACGCTCAGAGCGGCGTGCATCGGTTTCTTCTGAAATTCGTCTACCCGTTTCAATACCGGGTGATAGGCGCCGCCGCTGAATCGCGGCCGCTCTTCGTAACAGAGCCCCAGGGTGATCAGCGCCGGCTCTTCGAACTCCAAGGCGTACGTGTCTTCCGTAGCGCCATCGAGTTGCGCGAGTTCCCGATACATGCGGATGACTTCCAACGCTTTCTCTCGTAGATTGTGCGCCTTCTCTGTATTCAGCGCGAGAATCTGATAAGCGGCAGCCGATTCGGGAACAACGATGGCGATGATGCTCTTTGCCCCCAGCGTCCGCATGGCCGATAGGCGATGGTTGCCGTTCGGGGTCCAATACTTCGCCGCATGGTCGGGCTTCACGATCCGCACGGCAATGATGGGATCGAGAAAACGACCGATTTTTCCGATGACCCCTTCCAACTTTCGAACATGCGTGTCGGAGATATTCCGTTGATAGGGTGTCGGCTCGACCAACTCAATCGGCAAGGCAGCGAGCGTGACCCAGTGCCCACCATAGGGTTCGCGATACACTGATAGGACTTTCCCATCGTCCTGTTCAATGGCATGATGCAGCTCTGCCACTGGGCCAGGCGGCGCAGCAGCTTGTAATTCGACCGCGGCCAAACCGGTAGAGACTCCGACCGGTTTGCGACGTTGTCTGGCGCCTTTAGGCAACGGAGATTTTTTCGATTTCTTTTCGACCACCGAGATATGGTAGGACAGCGCCATGACAAAAGAAAGCCCTCACCGCGAAGTCCTTCGCATCGGACACCGGGGAGCCTGCGGTTACCGGCCAGAAAACACTCTGGCGTCGATCGAGCATGCGATCAATCTTCGCTGCCACTTCACGGAAGTCGATGTCCGGCGGACTGCCGACGGAATGCTCGTTCTCCTGCATGATGAACAGGTCAATCGTACGACGGACGGGCGAGGATACATCGCCGACCTCACGGTCGAGGACGCCCAAAAGTTAGACGCCGGGAGCGGCCAGAAAGTCCCGACTCTCGAAGAGACCCTCGCCATAGCCAGCGGTCGGATCGGATTGATCTTGGAATTGAAGGTGCCGGGCCTGACGTACGATGCCTGCGCAACGGTCCGTGGCAGCGGCTTCAACGGATCTGTGATCTACGCCTCGTTTCTCTACGAAGAACTCCAACACGTGCGAAGGATTGATCCAAAGGCTCAGACGTTGGCGTTGTTCAAACGGCTGCCCGAGGATGCTGGTGCCACAGCCATCAGTCTCCAGGCCACCCATGTCGGGATACGCATCGATACTGTCACTAAACCTCTCGTGCATCGCCTCCATAACGCACACCTGCTTGTGTTCGTCTACACCATCGACAAACCGGCCGCGATCAAACGGGTGAAAATGCTCGGTGTGGACGGCGTCATCTCCGACTTTCCAGACCGTGTATGAGAAACGACGAACGAGACCTATGGGTAGCGTCAATTATACGGTTGGGAGGTACTCTGATATAGCACGGGCGACCCTGCACTGTGGTGGGAGGTCGCCCGTGTTGGCGCTTAGGACGCCGGAAGATGATAATTTCTGTTGTCGCGGCCCAAGAGACCCACGCGATACTGGTGATCCAGGTTTCCAGTCGGGGGAGACCACGTCAATCCCGGGTGCCTGTGTTCCTCACGCTCCCGAAGCTATCTCCGCTTACGCGGCTTCCGCCCCTCCAGTTGCGAAGGGCTGTTTGTGCCAACATGGCACGGCCAGCGAAGAACCGGTCAGCGTGACCGACGAGAAACCCACCCTGATATCGGTGGGCCTGATGGGCCAGGTGGCGTCGAGTCGTCCATATCCACCCTCCTCTCACGATGAAGTCACCGAGAGACCTGGATGGCAGCCGCGCGGTCTACCCGATCTCCCGAACTTCCGTTAAAAAGATGGGCCGCAGTTTCTTCCGTACGCTCATTGAGCCATCTTGTCAAGGGGTCTGTCGGATCTATTCGCTCCGATTCGCAACAGTGCGCAGATCCCGACGAGGACGAGATCTTCGAGCGGGGAATACCACCGCAACGGTTGAGGGAAGAACACGCCGTAGCAACCGCAGTTCGGAAGATCGAGACCACGGAGCAGGGTGATGATAAGCCCGATGGCATACAGCCCGTTGAGGCTCAGCGCGATGAGAGCCCCGGTCGAAAGTTGCCGGCCGACAAGAATCCACGCGGCCAGCACCCACTCGATCCCAGTGATCCCGAGTGCCAGTGGCCACAGTGACCAGTCTGGGAAAAGACGATAGGTGACCAGCACATCGACGAATCCTTGGAGAGCCAGCGATTTGCCAAGCGCAGAGGCGAGGAGCACCCCTCCGATCAACAGGCGACAGCACCAAGTCACCACCGTCCAGTTCATGGGGACCTTACGCACAAGCAAGAAGGAGGAGCGAGGTTTTCACCCGCTCTCCTCCTTCCCGATTGCACCACATAACGCGCCGGCAAACTCTTCGCAGACCGGACAGTGCTGATCGAACCAACGCTAGACGATCTTCAGTTTGGCAAAATCCACACCCTCCGGCGCAGGCGGCGTCTTGAGTTTCATGTCTTCCAAGGCATTGACGACGCGATCGGCAACGACCAGATTGCGGTACCACTTCCGATTGGCCGGCACGATGTACCAGGGCGCGCAGATGGTGCTTGTCGCAGAGATGACATCTTCGAAGGCTTTCTGATAGTCGTCCCACAGTTTGCGCTCCTCAAGATCCCCGGAACTCCATTTCCAACGCTTTTCTGGATCAGCGATACGGGCTTGCAATCGCTCTTTCTGCTCATCCTTGGAGATATGGAGAAAAAACTTCAGAATAGCCGTCCCGTTTTCGGTCAATAGTTCTTCGAATTCCTTAATTTGGTTGAAGCGGCGCTTGGCGACTTTATCGGAGACCCACCCGTGGACACGCGTGATGAGCACGTCCTCATAGTGCGACCGGTTGAAAATGCCGATCTGTCCCCTGCGCGGAACTTCACGATGGACACGCCACAGAAAGTCGTGCCCCAGTTCATGGTCGGACGGCGCCTTAAAGGCCACGACTTTGCACCCTTGCGGATTGACTCCCGACATGACACCCTTGATCGTCCCGTCTTTCCCGCTGGTATCCATTCCCTGCAGTACGATAAGCAGTGAACGTGTTGCATTGGCATACAGCCGCTCTTGCAGTCCGTCGAGCTTTGCAATAAGTTTGGCCGTCTCCGCTTTGGCGCGATTCTTCCCCTGCGCGCTCTTTTTATACTCCCCCGTTTCGTCCGGGTCATACTGCTTCAGCGACAGTTTTACACCGAGCTTCACACGGTATTGTTTCACTGAATGCCTCCTTCGTCATCGGGTGAGGAACGCCACGACGTGATGGCCCCAAGGCCCCCATGCTGGTACTCAAGTGATGAGAAGGTACGGGTGAATCGCTCCCGTCGTTAGCCCGCATTATTCATGACGGTTCGTGACGAGGCAGCGAGATGTCATGCGAGACGATACGCGGAGCCGATAAATGGTGCGGGCTATGGTTGTTTCGGCACATCTTGCGCGCACCGGAAACCGACGTTGGGATCCTGCTCGGCTGGATCGGCTTTTGTGCGAAACGACGTCCGCAGCCTATACGGTGTGTTGATATACGATCCTCCACGCTGAACCTTGGCCGTCCCTTCGGTCGGTCCATGTGGATTGATCGCGGGACTATTGATAAAGGTCGAATAAAAGTCTTCAGCATACCAGTCCATCACCCATTCATATAGATTGCCGGCCAGATCCTGTGCGCCGTACGGACTCTGTCCCATATGGTGATTCCCGATGACCGACACCGTCTCCGCGCCGCCTTCCTTCAGCCCATAGACGGCATGGACCGGCGTCGGCAGATCATTACCCCAAGGGTACATCCGCTCGTCGGTCCCACGCGCGGCTTTTTCCCATTCCGCCTCAGTGGGAAGCCGCTTGCCGACCCACAGACAGTACCCCATCGCATCCATCCAGCTCACCCATCGCACCGGACGATCCGCGTAGATCACAGGCGTTTCCTTATCCGAAAATCCCCAAGGAGGCTCACTCTGAATCGCAACGACATACTTGGCAAATCGTCCGTTCGTCACTTCGAACTTATCCATATAGAATGTGTTGAGATGGACGCGATGCGCGGGCGCTTCGTCTTCATCGCCCTTATCGCTGCCCATGATAAAATCGCCTTCCGGCACCAGCACCATCGGGGCGCCGTCTTTTCCGACATATTCATGGGCAGACGACTCGGTGTGGGCCGTCTGGGCGATCACGTTTGTTCCCGGCTTGATCTTATCGGTACTCTTGCTGTCGCCCTGAGGAGAGCGGAGCGGTTTCTCGGAGGTGGAGGACGCATCGGGCTTCACCGGGTTCGTCGGAGGCGATTCAGGTTTCGCTGTTCGGCTTTCGGGCGCCGATGTCAACCCGTCCGTAGGAGACAGCGCACAGAAACCTGCGAGCAATACAGCAAGAATTCGTCGAACAGCCATAATCTTTGCCTCGTGAAGTAGGGTACCGAAAACGCGTGGCTAAATCCAGCCTGCCCAGGCATACCCTTCCAGGCTCTCACAACACCGGCCAATCGAGCAGAAGAAGGATTGTTCGGAAGGGCTCGTAGAGTTGCACTTACCGGTCGTCCGGTGTAGCGTATGCCACACCATGCCGTCCTCGATGTCGTGCGCGATCAACCAATCGTTTTCCATTACAGCGGGTGTACTCCTCATCGCGTTGGCAATCAGCTTCTCCGGGTGCGGAGGCCCCTGGCGAGATACCTATCTCAAGAAAGGGGTCGGTCGACTGACGCAGGAGGACGTCCGTGAGAGATTGGGATCGCCCCATACGGCCAAGACCCCGGCCCTCGGCGGAGATAGCCTCTGGACCTATCGGTTTGCGCTCAGCGAACAGGACCTTACAACTTGGAATCCCACTTTCGTCGCGGATGCCTCCAATTCAGTCACGAGCTTGATGGGCAAGGGAGTAGAGGGAGTGGCCAAACCAACGTTGTACTGCTACCGATATCTGTTGACGTTCTCCGAAGAGAAGATCCTCAAGCAATGGAAGCGAGAGGAATGCGTTCCGGGTACCCGCGACACGCTGACAGCGAAATAAGAGACGACCGTGACATCAGACGGATGGTTTTCAATCGACAGCTCGGTGGCCCTCGACGGTGTGAAGTCGCTCATCCTGCTGCTGGTCCTCCTCATCGTCAGAAAGATCCTCGTAAGCGGGCTGGCCAACAATTCAACTCTCTCGATGGAGTCGAAACGTCGTTGGGTGGTCGCAACGAGGAACTCCGTCGTCTTTGCATTTCTCCTGGGACTGATGATCATCTGGGCACACGAGCTGCAGGCCTTTGCAGTCTCGATCGTCGCGTTGGCCGCCGCCTTGGTCTTAGCCACGAAAGAGCTGATCCTGTGTTGGAGCGGCGCGGCGCTTCGCGTCGGCGGCAAAGTCTACACCGTCGGTGATCGAATTCAAATCGCGGGCCACCGCGGCGTGGTGCTGGACTACGACGTCTTTGCAACGAAGTTACTGGAGATCGGCCCTGGTCAATCCGCCCATCTGTACACGGGACGCGTGACAATTTTCCCGAACAGCTTGTTGTTCACCAACCCGTTGGTCAAAGAGAATCCTCAGCAGGAATACGGGCTCTACACATTGACCGTTCCGATCAAGAGCGAGGAAGATTGGCAGCGAGCGGAGCGGGCCCTTCTGGAATCGGCCAAGCACGAATGCGCCCCGTTCATGGGCGAAGCGGTTCGGCAGATGAAGCTCCTCGAGCAGGCCAATCTGTTGGAAGCCCCCTCCCCTGAACCACGCATCACGATTCAATTACCGGAATCAGGCAAGATGCATCTCGTCCTTCGATTCCCGGCTCCGGATCGTGGGCGCTCGCGCATCGAACAAGCTATTCTACGTCGCTACCTTTCACAATCCGTCGTTTCCTCTTTGCCGTCCTGAGAAATGAAAGGGGGCCTTCTTCGACTGATGGTCGACGGAAGGCCCTCGCTTCGACTCGCTCGATACGATTGCCGAATTACTTCGGAAACGACTTTGGCGCGGAGACGTGTTGCCAGCCTTCGCCGTTGAGCGTATGGAGAAATTCCACCAGATCATGCTTTTCTTGATCCGTCAGCTCTAGTGGAATCACGAGATTATCCTGGTGGGGATTCTTGACACCACCCTTGTTGTAGAAATCGACGACTTCTTGAAGGGTCTTGAAGCGCCCGTCGTGCATATATGGAGCGCTTCGAGCGATCTCCCTCAAAGTCGGGGTCTTAAACGCGCCGATTTCTTCGGTGTTGCCGGTCACCATATAACGACCGAGATCCACCTTGTTGTCGTCCCAGCCGATGCCGAGGTTGTGAAACTTTTCGTCGGTAAAATTGAACCCGGAGTGGCACTTGGTGCAGCGCCCCTTATCCCTGAACAGGATGAGGCCCCTCTGAGCAGCTTCCGGAATGGCCCCTTCTTCCCCGCCCTGATCGAACCGGTCTGCCGGGCTGTTGCCGGAGAGAACGGTGCGTTGGAAACTGGCGATGGCCATCCCCACCCTTTCCGTCGTGATGGTGTCATCCCCGAAAACTTGCTTGAAGAGTTTCCGGTAGCCTGGGATTTTCATCATCTTCGCGTTCATCACATCGTAGTTGGCAAAACCGTGCTCGATCGGATTGGTAAACGGACCGACCGACTGAGCTTCCAATGTCGGGGCACGGCCGTCCCAGAATTGTGTGCTGCTGAACACCCGGTTGAAGGATGCCGGCGCGCTGCGACCGCCCTTCTGCCCTCGGATACCCGTAGAGACCGGCTTGCCGTCCGTGAACGCAAATTTTGCGAGATGGCAACTCGCGCACGCGATCGTATTGTCCTGCGACAGCCGCTTGTCAAAGAACATCACCCGGCCTAACTCAACCTTCTCTTTCGTCAGCGGATTATCTGCCGGTATAGCCACCGCAGTCTCTTCAAGACCGAAAGGGATCTTGAGCGTGTACTCCTCCGCTTGCGCATCGCCTAAAGAGAATCCCAACAACAGTCCCAACACCATACACACTCGCGCAGACATTGAAACCATTAGCTTCCGCCTCTTCATCGTTGGCTCCTTTCATTATGCACTGACCGAAATATCATTCTGCATAAAATCATTATAATAGCGAATCAACGACTGGATCGACGATTCTTCCACGATTCCAGAATTGAAGATGCTCGCCGATAACGAGTCAGTGTGACAGGCCACACACAAACACCTGCGAAGTCGAGCCGAGCTGACACCGCAGAGTCGAGGGCCTGCTCCTCTCCGAGTGACCAGCAGACCCTCGCGCATTGGCATCCATCGCTTGAGTTGTCTCACCATCCCATGCATCGACCGGCTCAAGTCCTTGGTACGGTGCCCCTACTCTAGCAGGCTTCGGAGCATCCACGCTGTCTTCTCATGCACCTGCATGCGCTGAGTCAAGAGATCGATCGTCACCTGATCGGAAGCCTTTTCGGCCGTTACAAAGACTTTCCGTGCCGTTCGTACCAGCGCTTCCTGCCCTTCAACCAGCTGGCAAATCATATCTTCCGCCTTGGGCACGCCCGTGGCTTCAGCGATAGACGACAGCTTCGAAAACTGGGCGTAACTCCCCGGCGCAGGATGCCCCAGCGCCCGAATGCGTTCCGCCACCAGGTCGACCGCCAGTGCCAGCTCGTTGTATTGCTGTTCAAACATCAGGTGGAGCGTCTGGAACATCGGCCCCGTAACGTTCCAATGGAAGTTATGCGTCTTGAGATAGAGGGTGTAGGTATCCGCCAGGACTTTGGCCAACCCTTCTGCGATAGCCTTTCGCTGCGAGGGCTCTATTCCGAGATCAATCTGTGGCCCCTTACGGCGCGGTGCGCTTTCCCGAGTTTCAGCTTTTTCCATAGCATCCCTCCCTCAGTGACAGGCCTAGCAGCCGGGCCTGTCATATCATGACTCGTACTGTCTACTCAATTGCCGAACTACCATCGGAGCCTGATCCACAGGACGCGGCGTTATCTCCGGACCAGTTACAGGCTATGCGCCCAAGACCGTTCGCTCCTATCCACTTGCTTCAAGCCTAAGCATCTTCTTAGGCACTCTCAAACGAGAGCGGCCAAAACCTCCTGAGCCATCGAGCGTATTGGCACTCGAGCGATGAACAAGACCATCCTTCGCCCTTAGACCCAAGCGGCAGTCGTTCTATCAAGCCGACATACCGGTCAATGCAATACCTAAAGCATCCGCAACGCCCTTGCCGTACGCTGGATCGGCTTTCAAGCAGTTACGGATATGCCGAATTTTGATTTCCCGTGGGACCCCACCGATTGAACGGGCCGTGTTTTCGAACAACTGTTGCCGCTGTGCCGTCGTCATCAAACGGAACAGCGCGCCGGGCTGCGAGTAGTAGTCCGTGTCTTCTCGATGGTTCCAGTGGTCGGCCGCGCCTTCGAGCGACAGTGGCGGCTCTCGGAAATCCGGCTGCTCCTTCCATTCGCCTGAGCTATTCGGCTCGTAGCCGAGCGTGCTTCCGTGGTTGCCGTCGATGCGCATGGCGCCGTCGCGGTGGTAGCTGTGCGCGGGGCAGCGAGGAGCATTCACCGGGATAAGGTGGTGGTTGACGCCGAGGCGATAGCGCTGCGTGTCGCCGTAGCTGAAGAGGCGTCCTTGCAGCATCTTGTCAGGTGAAAACCCGATACCCGGTACGACATTCGCCGGGTTGAACGCGGACTGTTCGACTTCGGCGAAGAAGTTCTCAGGGTTGCGGCTGAGCTCCATCACGCCGACTTCGATCAGAGGATAATCCTTGTGCGGCCAGATCTTGGTCAGATCGAACGGATTGTAGGGTACCCTCGCGGCGTCGGCTTCCGGCATGATTTGAACCTTCAGTGTCCACTTCGGGAACTCCCCTTTTTCGATCGTTTCGTACAGATCACGCTGGTGGCTTTCGCGATCCTTCCCAATGATCGCTTCCGCTTCGGCATCCGTCAGGTTCCGGATGCCCTGCTGCGATATGAAGTGAAACTTGACCCAGTGGCGTTCGTTCTTTGCGTTAATGAAGCTGAAGGTATGACTTCCAAACCCGTGCATATGGCGGTAGGTTGCCGGAATGCCGCGATCGCTCATGACGATCGTGACTTGATGCAGGGCTTCGGGCAACGAGGTCCAGAAGTCCCAGTTGCTCGTCGCGCTCCGCAGGTTTGTGCGTGGGTCTCGCTTGACCGCGTGGTTAAGGTCAGGGAATTTGAGTGGGTCACGAAGGAAGAACACCGGAGTGTTGTTGCCGACCATATCCCAGTTGCCCTCATCGGTATAGAACTTGACGGCGAAGCCGCGGATATCACGCTCGGCATCGGCGGCGCCGCGCTCACCCGCCACAGTGGTGAAGCGAGCAAACAGCTCGGTCTTCTTACCGACTTGACTGAAGATCTTGGCGCGTGTGTACTTCGTGAGGTCGTGCGTGACCGTAAACACGCCGTAGGCACCGGAGCCCTTGGCATGCATGCGCCGCTCAGGGATCACCTCACGGTCGAAGTGCGCGAGTTTTTCCAGGAACCACACGTCTTGTAACAATTGCGGGCCACGTGGCCCGGCGGTCATCACGTTTTGATTGTCGGCGACTGGACAACCGGCATTAGTGGTCAGCTTCTTCTCATCACTCATGATGTCTCCCTTCTCTTCTCAGATGTGGATCACTGTGTGCACATTTACAATACGTCATTTCAGAAACGCTTTCAGCCCAATCACAGACTGCCGCCCGAAGCTCAAGACTCGTGTTTACGATTCAATTGGCAGGCAATCACGAAATCGCGGTCATAAGGATAGGCTTCGGCCATCCTTTCCCCATGCTTCATACGCTCTCACACTATCTTGAAGCGACTGAGGAGGGATGGATTACCCTTCTCAGTCGCTTCCACATTCGAACATCAATGGCTCATCGGCATGGTGTAGAGATACCGAGCGCCTCCGGGCCTAATGCTGTCGATGACGTCTACCCTCCCCTTCTGCCTCTCCACGCTGTCCAACTGCATCACCATCCCTTCAGTATTCTCGTTAACATCTGCAAGCCGGGCATCGGCATAGGTATTGTGTCGAACGTTGCTGTCCAGTTGCGTCACCATCCCATTTGTGTTCCGGATGACGTCCACCCGCCGGGCATCGGCCAAACTGTTGGGAGCAGTTGCAGCTCCGGTTACCGCCATGACGGCCAAGAATCCGACTGCCAACATACCTTTCACTCTCATGACATCCTCCTTATGGTTAGACATGTTCCACGGATTTTCCCGCGTTCTTGAGTACAAGGTACCGGGACCTTGACTATCAGTCAAATTGATAATATATAGACCTACGATAAGAATAACTTATACAGAAACCGATCGATGACATTAACGGAACTCCAATATATCGTCGCCGTGGCCCAAGAGCGCCATTTCGGTCGAGCCGCTGAGCGCGCCTTCGTCACTCAACCGGCATTGAGCCTCGCGATCAAGAAACTGGAGGAAGAATTGGGCGTGACGATTTTCGATCGGCACCAGAACCGTATCGAACCGACCACGCTCGGAGAACAGATCATTCATCAGGCTCAGCGCGTGATCGAGGCAGCGGATTACATCAAGATCCTTGCGGCTCAAGGTAAAGATCAATTGAACGGACTGTTGCGGCTCGGCGTCATCGCCACCGTGGGGCCATACATCCTTCCCGATCTGGTTCCATTGCTGAACACTCGTGCGCCAAAGATGCCGTTGGAGCTAGAAGAAAACCTCACGCTCAACCTGGCCGCAATGCTAAAGAATGGAAAACTGGATGTGATCATGATCGCTCTCCCTTTTGATGAACCGGCGGTTATGACGACCCCCTTGTATGATGAACCGTTTAAAGCCTTGGTCGCAGTCGGCCACCCGTGGCAGAAAAAGAAACAAATCGATTCCCGCCAACTGGGATCCGAGAAGGTCCTCCTTCCGCATGCAGGGCACTGTTTCCGTCAACACGTCATCGATGCCTGCCCTGAACTGAGTCGGTCGGATACCGAAGGCTGGCACGGGAATTCTCTGGAAACCATTCGGCAGATGGTGGCATCTGGATTCGGCATCACCGTGTTGCCCTGCAGCGCTCTCACGCCGAAATACGCAAACAGGCGATTGATCGCCATCGACCTGGCGAAACCGGTGCCGAGTCGTCGCATCGGACTCGCATGGCGCCGTGGGTTCACCAGACCACAGGTTATCGATGTGATCCGGGACGCCGTCCATGCGCTGAAGGTGCCGGGACTGAGTATGGTGACGGCCTAACACTGATCGGCAGGACAGCTCCCGACGTTTCATACGGGCGCTTGTTGCCTCGGACGGCTTTTGTTAGGATGCGCCGAATTGATCGGAGCAGGCTTAGGATGAAGATCGCCACATTCAACGTCAATTCATTGCGGAAGCGCTTGCCGATCGTGCTCGAATGGCTCGATCGGCACAAGCCGGATGTCCTGTGCCTTCAAGAAACCAAAGTCCAGGATAGCGAGTTCCCGTTGCTCGCCCTGACTCCCAGCGGATACGAGACGACCTTTCGAGGGATGAAGTCCTATAACGGGGTAGCGATCCTCAGCCGAAAAAAACCGGAAGCCGTCTCGCATGGATTCGATGATGGCGGAGACCCGGAAGACTCTCGCTTGCTCAGAGTTGTCATCGACGGAATTCCTATCGTCAACACCTACGTGCCGCAAGGATTTGAGATCAATTCGCCCAAATATGCCTACAAGCTTGCCTGGTATGAACGGTTACGCCGTTATTTTGATGAACATCTTTCTCCTCAGGCGCCGGCTATTTGGTGCGGTGATATGAACGTCGCTCCCAGGCCTATGGACGTTCATAGTCCAGAGAAGCATCTCACTCATGTTTGTTATCATGAAGCAGCCCGCAAGGCTTACGAGCAGACGGTCGCGTGGGGATTTCAGGATGTGTTCGTAAGACTGTACCCGACACGCCAGCAATATACGTTCTGGGACTATCGTGCCCCGAGTTCACTGGCAGCCAACAAAGGCTGGCGCATCGATCATATGATGGCGACGGCACCGCTCGCGGGCAAGTGTATCAAGGCGGATGTGGACGTCGAGCCGCGGCGAGCGAAAGAACCTTCGGACCATACTTTCTTGTGGGCAGAGTTTTCGATCTGACCGCGTACGCAACGTCCAATCCATCCGATCAGAGAGATCCGTCGGACCGACCAGCTGCTCGTTTTCTAAGCCGCCTTCGCCCGCATGTAGTTGCTACGATTCTGCTCGATCAACGGGTCGATGATCAGGCCACAATTGAGACAACGAAGGACGATGGTACTGGACGATACCGCCGGTTGACGTTCTGAAATCATCAAGCCTTTGCATTTTTGACAGGTCATTGAGTTCCTCCTGCTAAGACCAGCGAACGGCATTGATTTAACATCGCAACATTAACTTCGTGTTAACAGCCAGTTAAAACTATCTAATATTCTCATGTCATCACCTGTTCACTGACCCCCTATGGCCTCCGGCAATCAATTGTTACCTCAATCCCAACGCCTCAATGACGACGAAGTGAGCGTGGCCGTCGTGGGAGCCGGCGCGGCAGGACTGACGGCAGCCATCGCCGCTGCGGACACGTTGTCAAAGGAGGAGGCACCCGGCCGGGTGATCCTGCTGGATGGCGCGACGCACATAGGAGCCAAGATTCTCGTATCCGGCGGCGGGCGTTGCAATGTCACCCATGACGTCGTCATGCCGAAGGATTTCTTTGGGAATCGAAACATCATCCGAAATGTTCTGGCCGCGTTTCCAGTCCAACACACAATCGCCTGGTTTGGATCGTTAGGTGTCGACCTGAAGCGTGAGCCAACCGGCAAACTGTTTCCCACTACCGATAGGGCACGTACGGTACTGAACGCATTACTCAACCGCGCCCGACACGTCGGGGTCACGATCTGTCCGGATCATCGCGTGGGCGAGATCTCACGGTCAGGATCAGGATACCGAGTGCATCACACCCATGGCCCGATTCACGTCGCTCGCGTTATTCTTGCCACCGGGGGACAGTCGTTACCAAGAACGGGAAGCGATGGATTGGGATACCGGCTGGTTCATGCTCTTGGCCATCGCGTAACGCCGACCGCACCGGCGTTGGTCCCACTCGTCCTGGAGCAGTCCATGTTTCACGCGACGCTCTCGGGCCTGTCGCATGAGGTGGAATTGACGACCGTGGTGGAAGGCCGAGGAGCTGATCGACGCACAGGGAGTCTGCTCTGGACCCATTTCGGAATCAGTGGTCCGGTCGTCATGGACGTCAGCCGCTTCTGGACCTTGGCGACGAATCGAGGCGCACAAGCTGACCTCTACGGCAACTTCGTGCCAAGTCGGACGCCTGACAAATTGAAGGCATGGTTCACCGTTCAAGCCACCGAACACCCGAAGCGTTCCCTGGCAAGAACGCTGACGCTGCTGGTCCCAGAACGATTTGCCCATGCCCTCTGTCTGTATTGTTCGTGTGCCCCGCAGAAGACCATCGCTCAGGTCTCGCGCATCGATCGAAATCGATTACTCGACGCACTCACCAAGTTTCAATTTCCTGTTGAGCGAGATCGAGGATGGAACTTTGCTGAAGTCACCGCCGGCGGCGTGCCGTTGGATGAAATCGATTATCGCACCATGGAATCGAAGGTGGCTCCGGGCCTGTATCTGACCGGGGAGATACTCGATTGCGATGGGCGTATCGGTGGGTTCAATTTTCAATGGGCTTGGACGACTGGGTGGTTGGCAGGACAGTCAGCCGCGCGGAGTCTTCGTGCCGAGGACATCGCATCGCGTAACCCATGAGAGCCGCGTTGGGTTGTCGTCGTGATCGCTCCGATTCCTCCGATTCGACAATCACCACACCCCCGCTTCTATCTCCGAACAAGCCTTTGCCTTTGGAAGGGCTCGATACGACGCCTCCGCTTCTTCCCTCTTCGACTCCTCTGAGGACAACATCGTCACACGGAGCTTTTCATCAGCGACACCCTCGTCCTGAGTCCGCAGGACTCCCTCCCGATTCAACATTTTGACCGCATTCGTGCGCGAGACGATCGGTGGGTACTGTCTGAATTGGTCAGCCGACACATAGGGAATTTGGATGGTCACAGGACGCCGTTTGACATAGATAAAATCCCGGAGATAGTCGTCAATCGGTGTCTTCAAGGTGACGACCGTCGAGCTCTCCGCGGGCAGCGTCTCAATCGAGATGACATACAAGGGCTTCACGTCGGGCGGTGCTTCCTTGTTTCCGGTAGCGACTAAACTCGGGGCAGTCAAGAAGCGGGTTGTCTGAT
The DNA here is from genome assembly GCA_902500755.1 of uncultured Nitrospira sp. Taxonomy (GTDB): domain Bacteria; phylum Nitrospirota; class Nitrospiria; order Nitrospirales; family Nitrospiraceae; genus Nitrospira_D. Next base: position 18,551 of record CABVRV010000020.1, on the reverse strand, counting down.
TGATGGCGGGAGACCGCACACCGACCCGAAGACTCGTGATGTCGCGATCAGACATATTTTCAAGCAACAACTTGATCAATACCCAGCTCTGCGGGTCGGGTGCCTTCGCTCGACCGTTTGGGACCGATTGTTCCTCCCGGCGAATGCTGCAGTCGGACACCAAATTCCGCCGTTCGAAGAAGTACAGCGTGTTCATGCCCTGTGCCTGGACCCCCCGTTCATATGTGTAGAACGACACTCCGACATGAATCATTGTCGGTCTGAACCAGGCTACAATCGTAGGGAGTACAAATGGAACAAACGCGGCAAACAGCCCGATAATCGCCACCTTGTTGAAGACAGACTGGCCCCAGAACCAGTTCCAGCATTTTCTCAGAACTCTCATCGACTCCCCACCAAGGATTTGACCTTTTTCGATACATAACCTTACGCCCTTCGAGGAACCCTCGACAACCATGTTCGTGCCGTGTCAGTGGGGTGCCCGAAAGCGCTTACCGCAATCCATTCGTCCTTCGCCGGTTAAAGAGCGTGTCCTTTCGGGCAGTTACGCTCACGATTCGGCGAACTCACCACAAACACATTTCTAGGACTCTACGCGAGGATCTCGTTGCTCGATTCAGGCGAATGTGGAGGCGTGTGAACGGCGAGGTAACCGATTGCGTCGAAGAGCCGAAGGAAGTAGTGCCCGATTATGGAGTCCCTGTCTGCAGTTGGACTGCGCTTACGCCATACGGACTGGTGAAGGCCAGCACCTTGTCCCCCGACTTAAATTGAGCACTCAGTTGGGTTTGTTGCGTGAGCTTCAGAATATGCAGCTGCCCCTTCTCATCTCGAATGACCATCGTTCCCGGAATACCGGTCGTAACCGTAACCACGACCCCCTGAATTGGGGTCGACGTGGATGAACGAGCAGAATTGGGCGGACTGAAGGCGATCGTCAGAAGAAATACACCGATTAGCATGTGTCGTATGAGTCGCCTCATAGCCATGTTTCCTCTTTTGCTATAGAGAGGGGGACGCCCAACCAAGCAGAATATTTGTGGATGGGCGTACCCGGCGCTGACACGCACCGTGATTCTATCAAGATGGTGGCCGGTTATGCACCGCACCGCATGACGAGCATTTATTGTGGCCTACTGCAGAATCGCGCGATCTCGTCTCGTTGCACGGATTCTCCTTGACCGTAGCCACACTCAACCACCATGCTTACCATGGATCGGATCAAAGAGGTGTATGCGAGAGAAGCAGACGGAAGAAGTTCATGAAACAGACCGAAAGATTTCGTTACGCTGGAAGGTGTTACAGGTCTTGGGCGGCATCCTGATCGGCCTCGGCCTCTTAATCGACTGGCCCGCGCCACAGGAAGCCAATCTGCCGGACACGTCCTCTTTTTTGGTGATCGTCGGCGCGCTCGTCATGGCCGCAGGGCTCTTACTTGCACTTCGGCGGGAGTAGCCCAGCTACACTTAACAATCTCTTCACGAACGTCAACGCCCCATGAGCTACCGAATGGGAATTAGCAATCTTCAAACAGTCGCAGCTGTTTCGGACGTTCTATCGCGCGCATCCAAGCCTGACCCCTTGGCTCTTTCTTTGGCTTGCGAGCAGACGGACCGGCTGCCAGCAAGGCTTGTGCGGAGAGCCATGTGCCGATCAGGTAAAAATTGGCTAGGTCCTTCTCTCGGAGATTCAAACTCCATTCTGAAACGGCTCTTCCCCTCGTTCCCGCCGGCCGACCCAGGTAACGTAACTGGAAGAACCATTCGCCGGACAAGCTAATACCAACTCGGTGAACGACGGCAATAATGCCCATACGGTCGCCGATGGTTTCCCTGAGATAGACGCCGAGGGCAATGTCCTCGCGAGTTATCATGGTAACCAATGGCTACACCTCTGATGCCATAAAGTCAAGTTAGATGATTGCAGGAAGTGTTCACACGAGAAAACTTACCTTAAACCATCCTACACCTGCTTTAGCTTGCCGATCTGATTTGTGAAACGCCGGCATGTGAGTGCCCTGCCCGGTAGAGCGGGGTATTTCCTCCAACGTAGGATGGTGCTCTACAGGGTTTGCGAGCTAGCTTGTGACCTTGTTGGGCATTGCAGCGGGCTCCCCACAAATGGAGGTGTGGCATGAGGCTTTTCTTAGTAGGCTGTATACTGATTTTCGGTGCCGGACTCCTAGGCTGTACGAACAAGCCCTACGTGATCTGTCGTGGCGAGGCGTACTGCACGGCTCCGGTAACCCATGACGAAGCGATGCACGCCGCGCAGCTCAAGAAAGCCTGGGCAGACGAGGCGCTCTACGTTCGCCCCGGGCAGTAAGAGTCCGGTAGGAAGAGGCAACAAGTAGTCAGAGGGTCAGCAACTGCCTGAGAAATCAAGCGGGGGCGCCTCGCTGCGAGTCAACGTGCCCGACTCTGGGAGGTCCGCCACAAGCATCGCGGTGAGATCCTGGCTGAGCCAAACGCCGTCCGCAACATATCTTTTGTCTCCCGCTACATCGAATTCTGCCGCATCGCAATCAGGAAGAACTCGGCTTACAGGCTGACACTCCTGGAGTTCGTTGCGCTCAAAGTCATTCTGGGATCAATGAACCTGGATCCGCGGTGGCCATAGATTGAAGGCGGTGGGCAGGCTACGGATCTCGAAATGATGGCTTGGGCTCTCGATTGAGACCGTTCGGCAGGAAAACCCGGTTGCGGCCGTTGTCCAAAAGTGAGGCCCATCTGGCCCCACTCACGTGAAGATGGGGCGTTTTTCCAAAGTTCGCCAGGAATGATTTCTAATGTTCTTTGCCTCTGATTTTTCAGTGGCTTCTCCCCTCATTCCCCTCGTTTAGTGATGGTCGGCCTTAAACACAGATTAGATCTCTTTCGTTTTTAGAAGTGGAACGCCTCCTGCATTGAGCACATATATGGCTCGTGCAGTAACAGTATCTATTGCCACCATACCGACGCAACTCTTTGTCATCGAGAGTCCAGCTTGTTCGACAACATTCAACTGCCAATCACGATTCACTGAACAGGAGCATGCATGAAGATCGCACAGATCGCACCATTATGGGAAAGTGTGCCGCCGCAGCGTTATGGAGGAACAGAACGGATCGTTTCCTACATCACGGAGGAGCTCGTACGTCAGGGCCACGATGTAACCTTGTTCGCCAGCGGTGACTCCGTAACCGCCGCGCGTCTGAAAGCAGTGTGTCCCCAGGCCCTGCGCCTGAATAATGGAATCTTCAACCGCGATGCCCCACAGGTGCTGTTACAGGAATGGGCATTCGGGGCCATGGCGAAAGAATTCGATCTGATCCATTCGCACTTGGATTTCCTCGGGTTCTCGACTGCGCGACGGTGTGGGACGCCGGTGGTAACCACCTTACACGGGCGGTTGGACCTCCCGGAACTAGTACCAATTTTTCGTGAATTTTCCGAGATGCCGTTGGTCTCAATCTCGGAATCCCAGCGCCGCCCACTTCCCTTCGCCAACTGGGTGGGAACTGTGCACCATGGCTTGCCGGACCTCTATCGTCCGCATTACGAACCAGGCCAATACCTGGCCTATCTCGGCCGTATCTCTCCGGAAAAGCGCCCGGATCATGCGATTACCCTGGCTAAACGCGTGGGGATTCCACTCAAGATGGCGGCGAAGGTCGATCCAGCCGATGAAGCGTACTTCCGTGCCGAGATCGAGCCGATGATGCGCCATCCCTTGATCGAGTTCGTGGGCGAAATTACAGATGAAGAAAAAGATGAGTTTATCGGTAAGGCGATTGCGCTGGTGTGTCCGTACGATTGGCCTGAACCCTTCGGCATCGTGCTGATCGAAGCACTGGCGTGCGCCACGCCGGTGCTCGCGTATCGTCGCGGATCGATCCCTGAAATTATCGAGCCCGGAGTCACTGGGTTCATCAGTGAGACTCTCGAAGAGATGATTTCCTCGGTGACCAACTTGAGGACGATTGATCGTCGGGCCTGCCGCGAGTCATTTGATCTCCGTTTCACCGCGAAACGGATGGTGACCGACTACTTGAGGATTTACGGGGAAGTGGTGCGCGACAACCACACCGTCTCCTCCTCACAGTTACGCATGGACACCTAAAGTTCCATGCCGCTGCAACAGTGATCGGGATGCAAGCGCGGTTCGGCGGTTTTGCGCAGAGAATATGGGGTAGGATTGTTGTGCATACCGGCTGACAACGGCTTGAGAAAGTCAAATGTGATCGGAAGTCTTCTCTAATGGGGGGTTCAACTTGTGTTGCTCATGAAAGCCCTTTTCTCCAGCAACTCTTGAAATGAGTGTCTGATATGGCTTGCGCTGTTTGGCAGCCATTTCCGTAAACGATCAGGATGAAATGAAAAAGTGGATAAGCAGAAACAGAAGGCGAAACCTTCACCAGTAAAACCAGTCGTCCGCTGCTTGAATCATACAACGGGCCACGTCGACCCGGCCCAACTCGGTTTTCGTTTTCTCCTGCGTGTTACCACGATCTGAAAGTCGTGGCCAGCCTACTTTTAACTTGTAGTTGTGGTGCCGCTTCTCATCCTTCACGGTGAAGGTGTGATACAGACTCGGATTAGATTCTTCTGTGATGACGCAGCCGGGAAATTTGCTCTTGAGATAGGCTCTAATGACAGTAAGATTCTTCTTAATAAATTGTTGCTCTGTCATGAGCTCTAGAGTCGAGTCACTTTGTAACATGCGGCTATGCCGAACAAAAAGAATGCGCCAAGGTGTTGGGTTCAACGTGTATGGTCAAGGTCATTATTGCCATCATCGCTAAGATAACAAGTTCAATCATCGCACGATCGACAGTACTAAGCAAGACGAACCACTTTGTCTATCTTAAACGAGACCGCGACGCAATGACGGGTGTGGATCGCGCATCGAACGAAAAGAACATGGGCAGGATCTTGTATTGTACATGCGGACTGACAACGGTGTGGGAGTATTTCTGCACCGCGTTGAAGTCGGTCAGAATGATCCTGCACCGCGCATGTCATGATTCCTGAAATATCGAGACGAACGTAGGAAAGATGGCCGGGGAAGAAGGATAACGGGCTTCATGGGGTGGATGACGGGTTTCGAACCCGCGACCTCCGGATCCACAATCCGGCGCTCTAACCAACTGAGCTACACCCACCACGAGGGATTTGAGGAATAGTGATATTAACAAAGGGCTGATTGTCGCCGCAACCAACTTGTGTCACCCTCTGGCATCGAAGGCGGCCTGCATTTCTCCAAGAATGGCGGCGACGGTCGCCGACGGGTCGGCTGCATCACGAATGGGACGGCCGATCACGAGATAGTCCGCGCCGGACGCGATCGTTTGCGTGGGAGTGGTGGCCCTAGCATGGTCATCAACTCCTTTGCCGGTCGGTCGGACGCCCGGCGTCACGATCGCGAAGCGCGGCTCAACCTTCTGCCGGATGGCCGAAGCTTCTTCACCGGACGCCACAACACCATCACAGCCTACGTCGGAGGCCAGCAGTGCCCTCGCAGTGACGAGGTCTTGGACCGTCCGCTGAATCCCCATTTCGCGGAGATCCTGCCCATCGAAATTCGTGAGCACCGTCACAGCGAGCAGCTTGAGCGATGAGCCCTCCCGCCCTTGCACGGCAGCTGTGAGCGCCTTACGATTCGCATGGATTGTTAAGAAATCCACTCCCATCGCCGCAACCCGGCTCGTCGCTCGACGGACCGTCTCCTCGATATCGAGAAATTTCAGGTCCAGAAACACGCGCATGCCCCGCTCAATAATCCGCTTGATCATGTCGGGACCTGCTGCGGTGTAGAGCTCAAGGCCGACTTTGACAAAGGAGATGTGTCCTTGAAGCCGGTCTAACAGCCCATCCGCTTCTGCCGTGGAAGGCACATCCAACGCAAAGATCAGTCGGTCACGTGCTGCAATCTTCACCATGCCCATGCTCCTTCTTCAGGCCGATCCTTGACGATCGGCAAAGCCTTATGGTACAAGTCAACCTCTTTTTTACAGGAGTATTCAATGCCTCAGACCCATAAATCGACCATCCGACGAGCTCGCCAAACTGAGCGACGACATGAGCGAAATCAGGCCACCGTTAACGCGGTGAAGACGCTCATCAAGAAGGTCCAGTCCGCCGTGGACGGCAAAAAGGCGGAGGAAGCCAAGGTCAACCTGCAGGCAGCCACGTCGGCGATTGGAAAAGCTGTCTCGAAAGGCGTGCTTCATCGGAATACTGCATCCCGCCGGATTTCTCGTCTGACTCATCGTGTCAACGCGCTGTCGGGTTCCGGCTCTTAATCGTTCGAACGTTCGACACCACACGCGTGAGCGCTCGTTTCGGTGGAGCCTGGTACAGCGTAGGCGCTTTGCCATGCCTGTTCGCGTTCTCCTCACAGAGTTTCAACAGCAGGCCTTCCAGCACCACTCGCGGACGACTACCGCTCCCTCCTTTGAGTTTGGCATCGGTATCGAGAAAGAGCCTCAGTGCTTGCTGAAGGTGCGCCTCAGAAAACCGATCGAGAAAGGGGCGCACCTTCCGTGGATCCATGCGCAAACTCCTAGCTGCCTCCCCTTCCCGACCGCCATTGGCCAGCGACTCGTGGACTTTCCAGAGCCGTCGATACTGCCACACCAGGGATCCAAGGATGCGAAGAGGAGCTTCCCCCGCTTCAAGATTGCGCGCTAAGATCGAGAGAACTCGTCCTCGATCGCCTTCGGCGATCGCCAGCGTCAAATCAAACACGGACGCGCCAGGATCGACGCCACGGAGCAGGTGGACATCGGCGACCGCGACTGAACGATCGGACGACACGTACGAAGCCAGCTTCTCCAATTCGCGTCGTAGTCCATAGAGAGATGCTCCACAGGCTTCCTGCAGCGCTTGAGCCACACGCTCCTCAAGCCGCAAGTCCACCCGTTCTGCTTCTCGCATAATCCAGGGAAGCAACTGAGCCTCACGGAGCGGTGAACAATCGACGACAACCGCCGCCCGCGTGAGGGCTTGGGAGAATTTCAGTCGGCCGTCCAATTTCGGGCTTACAAATACCAGCGTCGTGGACTCCACCGGATTCTGCACACAGTCGAGCAGTAGATCACCTTCTCGGGCCGTCAGTTTTTCCGCTGACTTGACCACGACCAACCGCCGTGGGGCAAAGACAGGGACGGCCGCCACACTGTTTTGAATATCGCTTCCGCTCGCTTCATCGCCATAAAATAGTTCGTAATTGAATTCGTCTCCGTCGCTTCCAAGCACTGCGCGCTTGAGAGCCGCGATCGCATAATCTCTCAACAGGTCTTCTTCCCCAACGACAAGATAGAGCGATCCCGGCGCCTGCTGTTTGAGCGCCGCCTCCAGTTGCACATGGTTTACCGACGAGGCCATCGACCAACACCTATCATGCTATTGAGGCTCAGGATCCGGTACGGACGCTTGTTTTGTCAGCGCCCCGGTCTCGAGCTGCAGCAGAAATCGCGCCGCCAGGTCGGCCGCCACCAAGCGACCCGCCTGCTCCACCGCCCGGTTTTGCAGCGCGCGATTGAATTGAAGGTCGGGCGTCACAAAGAACTCCGACGCTCCTTTTGCCAGTTGTCTCCAGACCACTTTCCTGGACCGAACGTCTTCGACCTGGACCAAGACCACTACTTCAGTCCGACTTTCTAACGTCGCCGTTTGAGAAAAACTGAGCGTCGGCACAATGACCGACAGGATCTGCCCGGTCAGCACGAGATCCGCGGCTTCGGATTCTGGAACGACCCGCGCTCCGCTCCCGGCGGAAAATTCATCGCGAAAGTAATTGGTGTATCGCATTTCGAGGTTCGGCTCGAAGCTGTTGTTGAGCAACGTCCGGATGATGAGGCGTGGTGGCGGTTCATTCGAGGTCGAGGCAGCAGCCCCTCCGATGGTCGGGCCGGCTCCGTCGACCCTGAACTGATAGCCGCACGCGACGAGTGTCGAGGCAATGAGTGCTGAGAGGAAGGTGCTGAGGATAAAAACGAACGGCTCGCTTCGCTCATGATTCCCGCTCTTCTCATCACTCAGCACTCAGCACTCCTAGACGACAAAGTTGAACAGCTTCTTGTCGACGTAGATCACTTTCTTCGGTTCCTTGCCCTGCAACCACTCTGCCGCTTCCATACGGGCCAGCCGTTCAATATCTTCGCGCACGGCCTCGGTTGGCACCTCGATTCTTGCCCGGAGCCTCCCATTGACTTGAATAGGTATGGTCATATGTTCGCTCACCGTCATCGCCGGATCGAACGTCGGCCATGGTTGTTGCGAGACACTGGGTTGATGTCCGAGCAAGCTCCAGAGCTCCTCGGCAAGGTGCGGCGCAAATGGTGCGAGCAGCAGAACAAACGGCTCGATCACGGCTCGGGGTCGCGCCTGAGCTTTCGTCATCTCGTTGGTGAAGATCATCATCTGCGCGATCGCCGTGTTGAAACGCAAGGCCTCGATGTCTTCCGTCACTTTCTTGATCGTCTGATGGAGCAACCGCTGGTGGTCGAGGCTGGCGGCGGTCGAAACGACGGAACCGGACAGTCGACCTTGCTCATCGACCATCACTCGCCAGACTCGCTCCAAGAATCTCGTCACTCCTTCCACACCTCTCGTGCTCCAGGGTTTCATCGCTTCGAGCGGTCCCATGAACATTTCGTAGAGTCGCACGGCATCCGCGCCGAACTCGTCGATCATCTCGTCCGGGTTGACCACGTTCCCGCGCGATTTCGACATCTTCTGATTGTCTTCGCCCAACACAATGCCCTGGTGTACCAACTTCATGAATGGCTCGGGCGTGCTCGTCACACCGATGTCAAACAAGACCTTGTGCCAGAACCGTGCATACAGGAGATGCAGAACCGCATGCTCGCTGCCGCCGATGTAGAGATCCACGGGCATCCAATACCGTTCTTTCGCTGAGTCGACCAGTTGAGTCGAGTTCTTGGGATCGATGAATCTCAGGTAATACCAGCAAGAGCCGGCCCACTGCGGCATGGTATTGGTTTCTCGCCTTGCCGGTTTGTTCGTGACAGGATCGGTCGTCGTCAGCCACTCGTCCAAGTTCGCTAAGGGACTCTCGCCGCTACCAGACGGCTTAAAGTTGTGCGTCTCGGGCAACACCAACGGCAGCCGCTCTTCCGGAAGCGGGCGCGCGTCCCCGTCCACCCACACGATTGGGAACGGCTCTCCCCAATACCGTTGTCGGGCAAACAGCCAATCGCGCAGTTTGTAGTTGACCGCTCTGGTTCCCTTGCCTTGCTTGGCGAGCCATTCGGTAATTTTAGGAATCGCATCAGACGGTCTGAGACCATTGATCGAAAAACTGCCGCCACTGCTGGCTGAATTGACGACCTTCCCACGATCCGTATCGGTAAAGGCAGCCTGCTGGACGTTCCCCCCGGCGATCACCTCTCGAATCGGGAGCGCGTATTGTCGCGCGAACGCCCAGTCCCGCTCGTCATGGGCGGGCACGGCCATAATGGCCCCAGTCCCATAGCTCATCAGGACATAGTCTGCGATCCAGACCGGCAACTGCTCTCCGTTCACGGGGTTGATGGCATAGCCTCCGGTAAACACCCCGGTCTTTTCTTTTTCCAACTCTTGCCGTTGTAAATCACTTTTCTTCGCTGAAGCCTCACGATACGTCTGAACGGCAGCTTTCTGCTTGTCGTTCACGATCACATCAACAAGCGGATGCTCCGGCGCCAAAACCATATAGGTGGCCCCGAACAACGTATCCGGTCTGGTTGTGAATACGCGAATTACACCCTTCTGATCGGCCAAGGCGAAGTCAACTTCCGCGCCGATCGACCGGCCGATCCAATTTTTCTGCATTTCCAACGTACTGGTGGGCCAATCGACCAGCTTCAAGTCTTCCAGCAATCGATCGGCATAGGCGGTGATTTTCAGCACCCACTGACGCATCGGCTTGCGAATGACGTCGAAGCCGCCGACTTCACTCTTGCCGTCGATGATTTCTTCGTTCGCCAGCACCGTGCCGAGCGCCGGGCACCAGTTCACGGGAACTTCCGCCACATAGGCCAATCCTCGTTCAAAGAGTTTCAAGAAAATCCATTGTGTCCAACGATAGTACTGGGGGTCGGTGGTGCTGAGTTCTCGCTCCCAGTCATACGACAGCCCGACTCGTTTCATCTGACGCTTGAAGGTGGCGATGTTTTCGGCAGTCGTCTTCACCGGATGAATTCCGGTTTTCACGGCATACTGTTCAGCCGGCAAGCCGAAGGCGTCCCAACCCATCGGATGCAGCACATTGAACCCCTTCATCCGTTTATACCGAGAGACAATATCGGTAGCGGTATACCCCTCAAGATGGCCGACATGAAGCCCGGATCCGGACGGATAGGGAAACATGTCAAGGCAGTAAAATTTCGGCCTCGAAAGATCATCGGAGGCTTTGAATGGGCGGTGCTGCTCCCAATAGGCCTGCCACTTCGATTCAATGGCGTGATGGTCGAATCCTTTGCTCATCGTCGGCTGATCTTTTCGAGCATTAAAAAAGACGAAGGACTCTAACACAGACCCCCGGGGGTCACAAGATTTCCAACCGGCTGTGGTTTGCTATACTGCACCGCTGATGGGACTCTATGCCTCTTATATCTTCCCTCGCCTCATGGACTATGTTATGCGCGGCGAGGAGTTTCAGCGATTACGGAGGGAGCTACTGCAGCAGGTGTCTGGCGAGGTGCTGGAAATCGGGATTGGGACTGGGCTTAATCTTGCTCACTATGGCCCCAATGTATCGCGAGTACGCGCCGTCGATCCCGCTTCCATGCTCTCCGCACGTGTCGCGGAACGTCGTGCGGCTGTCCAGTTTCCGGTGGAGATTACCCATCAAGAAGCCGAACGGCTTCCCTATGGGGACCAGACATTCGATACCGTCGTCAGCACCTGGACGCTCTGCACCATTCCCGATCCAGTACTCGCGCTGCGAGAAGTGGGACGGGTCCTCAAGCCGAGGGGTAGATTTCTATTCTTGGAACATGGCCGGAGCGACGACCACAAGATCGCTGTGTGGCAGGACCGATTGAACCCCATTCAGAACGTGCTCGGGTGCGGGTGCAATCTCAACAGGCAGATCGATCAGCTGATCACCCAATCGGACCTCAAGATCGCTCACCTTGATCGATTCAGCATGCCGAGCCTACCAAGATTAGCCGGCGAGATGTATCGAGGCACGGCGGTCAAGGAGAATTAGGCGGATGGACGTCCGTTCATAAGCGACGAAAAACCCGTGATGGAAAGAAACTGAGGAAGCGGAGCTGGAGGCAGTTTCGAACTCGACTTGGCGCTGTGAACCAAATGCGCCACCCCGAATGCTTTCGCAGCCATGAGACAGTCTTTGTCGTCATCCATGAACAACGAGCGCGCCGGGTCAAAGCTCAGCAATCGTTGGCAATTCGGCCAATACTCCGGTCGCATTTTGAGATAGCCGACCTCAAACGCATCCACAATCCGATCCACATACCGATCCAGACCAGTCTTGGCAACTTTGACCGATACTCCGGCTTCATGGGCATTCGTCACAATAGTGACGCGTTTCCCTAGCTTCCGGAGGTACCGTAGAAACTCCTCTGCACCGGACAGAAAGCCGATCATGTGATCGAGCTCTTTGTGCATCGCCACCACATCGATCCCGACCTGTTTCGTCCAGTAATGGAGATCGGTCCAGGCCAGCTCGCCTTCAACCGACCGGTACATCGACATCAGTCGATTACGGGCTTCCTCAAACGAGATGGCGTGGAGCGTTGCGTATCGACGCGGTAGCTCTTCTTCGAAAAAGAAGTTGTCGAAATGGCGATCCAGCAACGTGCCGTCCATATCGAGCAGCACATCATCAATGCGGGACCAGTCGGGAGCGTGCTGAGTCATTGCGCGAAGTATAGCCGAACGACCGGTGGGAAGACGAGACGAGTTGTGTTTGAGAAAAACCCTATGTTACGGTCCGGCGAATCATGCCGCGCGCAAAATCCGACCTCCACCAGGAACCGACCCTGCCGGTGCTGCCGCAAGAAGGCGTCCCGCCTCCCCTCGTCGCCATCATCGGCAGACCGAACGTGGGAAAGTCGACATTGTTCAACAAGATCTTAGGCGCGAAAATCGCCATTGTGGACGATGTCCCCGGCGTCACACGCGACCGCAACTATGCCGACGCCACCTACCGCAATCGAAAGTTTCGGCTGGTCGATACGGGGGGGCTTGATCTCTCCGCATCGGACAGCATGTTGACCTTGATTCGACGACAGTCGGAACTGGCGATTGCCGAGGCCGATATCCTCATCACTCTCCTGGACGGGCGTTCAGGGTTGACCCCCCCGGACCATGAAGTCGTGCGGCTCCTGCGCGGCGTCACGAAGCCGCTCTTCTATGCCATCAACAAGATCGACACGCCAAAATCAGAGCCCTTGCTCGCCGACTTCTACCAATTGGGCACCGACCAGCTCTACCCCGTGTCCGCCGAACATGGCCTCGGAGTTGCTGAGTTGCTGGATGCCATCTATCCACTTCTTCCGTCGGCGGACGAATCCGATCAGCTGCAACAACTGCCCCGCATTGCCGTTGCGGGACGCCCGAACGTCGGAAAATCCACGCTCGTGAACGCACTGCTGGGAGAAGAACGGGTCGTCGTCAGCGATATTCCGGGCACGACACGTGATCCCATCGACTCACTGGTCACCCACCAGGATCAACGTTACGTCTTCACCGACACAGCCGGCATCAGGCGACGCGGCAAGGTCGATCGCGGGGTGGAAGGCTATAGTGTGCTCCGTTCGCTCCGTGCCATCGGTCGGTCCGACATTGCGATCCTACTCTTAGATGGTTTGGAAGGCGTTACGGAACAAGATACCAAGATTGCCGGAGCTATTCTTAAGCAAGGACGCGCCTGCATTCTGTTGATCAACAAATGGGACTTGCGCGCCGGGGATGAGCAGGCTCGAGAAGAGTACGAACTCGAGTTCCGCCGCCGATTTCCTTTTCTGACATGGGCTCCGATCCTGTATGGCTCCGCCATCAAACCCGAATCCCTTCGCCGTCTGTTCCCCCTTCTTAACGACGTGCACACCATGTTTACCAGACGCATCCCTACCGGAACATTGAATGCCTGGCTTCAGAAGATTCTCGCCATCCATCCATTGCCGGCTCGAAAGCACAAGCCGTCGGCGATGACGAAAGCGGCCTTTATCACGCAGGTGGCCACCAAACCGCCGGTCTTCGCCTTGTTTGTCGGTCATCCAGAGGACATCACGCCCGCATATCTCCGGTACTTGGAGAATCAACTGCGCGAAACATATGGATTCACCGGCACGCCGCTCCGTCTTCTCGTTCGAAAGAAATAATCAGCGCCACCATCCTTATTTGCATCTTTTCTGACAAAGCCGCTTTCGGGTTGACTCTATAAGAAGCACATGTTATTCGCATAATTGAGTATGGTTTGGGGTAATCGCAACCACCAATGGCGAACACTACCAAATCAGAGTTGAAATTCTTGACGATGATTCGACCATCACCAATCTTCCGAATTTTCTGCACACTCTTCCTGGTTGGGACACTGACTGTTGGAACCGCGAGCTTGGCGGAGGAGAGAGTCTTTCCGGATCCATTCAACCCGGCACTTGGCCAAGCCGGGGCACCCAATGAACCCCGCGTGCCACCTGATCCAGAAACACCTGCTCAACCAGACTCGTCCTCCGAGCTCCAGCCACCACATGAGTCGGAGATCCTTGACCACGCAGAAGAATCGCCTGAACCGGACTCCTCGGTTGAACCCGACACGACAGTGGAACTTGAGCCCGAGCCTTCTGTTCCCATCAGTGAGGCCAACCCCTCGATCATGCTGACAGGGCGCGTCTGGCGAGCAAAGCCAGGGATCGTCTTCCTCAAAACACCGGTCGGGCTCTTGTCATTGAGTTCGAAAACCACGCTCAAGACCATACCGGCTTCACAGGAAGTGTCCTTTATGATCCATGATGACCATCTCGTGGTCGATCTTGTGAAACGAATGGATGGGACGCTCGCCCATCGCTATCTCAGTGGGCCGTTCAAGCGAAGCGACGAAGATGACACGCAGCTGATCGGATGGACGCCGGAGGGCGAACAGGCCTTCCACATGGGCAACCACGCACGAGCGCTCTCGAGCCGGAGGGAGGGTGATTCCATCACCATCGAGGTAGACGATACCAATACCGTCATCGGTGTTCATGATCTGCAGTTCGACCTTCAGATCGGGCAGATCGCAACCCGCGGGTCCCAAGCCCACCTCTTGTTGACCGGTACCATCGCTAAACTCAAATCCAATTTCATTTTCTTTCGGACTCCGATCGGCATCGTCAACGTCAACGCCAAGATCGGCATCAAGAATGCCAAAGTTGGGCAGACGATGACCTTGCGCATGCATGACCACTACGTCGTCGCCGACCTCTTCCGCTCAAATGACTCCGTTCCTGACCGGCGATTCGTGACTGGTCCTTTAGAATTCGCGGCCCCGGATCGGGCGAGTGTCAAGCTCTGGACTCCAGAGGGTGAACAGACCTACCCGACGGATCTGGGGAAAGGCACGCTGAACGGCACGAGAGAAGGAACACCGATCACGATTGAACTCAATGGGCAAGGCGACGTCGTCGGATTCCACCGGATTAAGTAGTTTCCAAGACCTTTAGCTTCGTCTTGACTCTCTTTTCGATCCCGCCGTAGACTCCCCGGTCTATGCGCGCACCTGTCACGAGTCGTCATTCTCCCGCTTCGTCCATGACTCCTTCACAAACTGGGAAGGCATTTGATAAGCTTTACAGAGATCATGTGGACCTGATTTACCGATTCGCGCATCGCTTGTGCGGCGAGCCGGAAGCCGCAAAAGATTTGGTGCAGGACACGTTTCTGAATGCCTACCGAGGCTTCGAGAGATTCCGCGGTGACGCTCAAATTTCAACATGGCTGTATACCATCGCCTCGCGGGCCTGCTTGCGCATGAGGCGAAAACGAAAGGGAGCCCCGGATCGGGAGCTGTCCCTGGAGGAATTCATCCCCACGTCTGATGGCGAATTTCACCTGCAGATTCCGATCGATGGCCTCAGTCCCGAAGAAGCGCTCCAGAACAAGGAATTGCGGCGCGCACTCGACGCCGCTATCGATCAGTTACCGAAGAAGTACAAGATGGTCTTAGTTCTTCGAGACATGGAAGGCTTGAGCGCAAAGGAAGTCGGAACCATTATGGGTTTGAATGAACGAGCGGTGAAATCACGCCTGCACCGCGCCCGACTGTTTGTGCGTCGTCAACTGAGCGCTCAAGGGCTCGGCCAGGCCGAGCCTGATCACGAACACGCTCTACTTGGATAGCGGAGGAAACCGTTCCATGGCAAAGCGCCACACTTCCGGACAGCGAGCACGCGCTTCTACGACTGGGCATCAGCATGACCATGGGAAGAGCAGATGCCTGGGCATTCTCCGTCAGCTGTCCGCCTATATCGACGATGAACTCGCAGGAGATATTTGCCGGGAAATTCGCCGGCACTTGGGCGCTTGTCCCAACTGCGAGGTCTTCGTTGCATCCCTTCGTCAGACCGTCTCGCTCTGCCGGCATAGTCCGGTTCCAAGCTTGTCGACTGTCGATCGGGCCTTAATGCGCCAGAAAATCTTGAAAGCCGCGCAGATTCGATAACCCACACCATCTCAATGCCATTTCATGATGACTATGAACCCATTGCTTGGAATTCTCATCCTCTCAGGATTGTTCACAATTCCTGATACGACCTTGCCGAGTCTCGCCGCTTCTGCGTCCAAGGCCCCTCCTCAGGCGAAGTCCAGCGGGACGGCTCGTAAAGCTGCCGTCGAGACGGCCCTTCGCTATGCCGACGCCATTGCCCATGGCGACAAGGTCGCGGCTGGGCAGCTGGACTTTGCCTGCCAGTATAACCAGGTGACGGATCCCTCAGTGGAACAAAAGCCACCTGCGACAGTCGAGTCCTCGCATGACGATTGTTGGCAGGCGCTGACTGCAAGTCATGCCTCGTTCATGAAACGATCGGATATGGGGATGAATGTCCTCTGGCCCAGTGCCGGTCCGCTCGTATTTTATGGAGATGACCTGTCCCGTGCTCCCGCCTCTGTCTTTGTGATGGATACCCTTGGGATCGCACCGCCCGGAACAGGCCTTCATCTGTCTGTCACAAAGAGTCGGTCGATTCCGAATGGATCCTTCCGACTCACAGCGAATGGAAAAGTCATCGGGGTTCCGACCACACTGGTCGAGCTGATCGTCCATTATCATGACCCGCTCACTTCGCCGGTAACCTATGGGCCAGACACCGTCCAGTGGACAAGTACCGTCAAACGTGAACGCCGCGCCGTGAAGTCCATCACCACGCAATGGGTGGTTTTCGACGGACTTAGGCGGCATGGGTTCCCACGTGACACTGCCGTCTTTCATCTCCCGGTGAAGACCACGCCTGAAGCACCGGGCATGGTTCCTGAATCGATACCGTTTACCACCGAAGCCAGTCGCGCCCTTCCCGACTCCATTGTTTGGTGGGGGCCCGACGATCAACCTGGCACGCTGACTGCCGCGGCAGCCCGCGCTGCCGCATTTCCCGAACTGCGCGATCGAGTCGCCTTGCTCAACCGCATTCTCATCATCGATCCGAACCACGTGGACGCGCTGAGGGTCCTGACCAGAAATCTCTATGCCGTCTTGCTTCGGGAAGCCGCACAAAACCACAAACTGATCGTCAAGGACCCCACGCTCTCTCTCACAGTCAACGAGTTTTATTGGACGACCGCTGCCGCTTCCGATCGCCTAGATCTCTCGATGGGAATGGAAGTGGGGGGACTTTCTCAACCGACACCGGCGGATCTCCTGTACCGGCTCTTACCCGCGCTGCAGACCCTTGCGAGAACTCATCCGGAACAGCTGGATAACCGATTTCGGCTGGGCATGGCCTATCGGTGGAACAATGACCAAGGTCCGATGGTCGAAACCTTTGAGGCCTTGGTCAAGGACGTTCCGGCTGACCGAAAGACTCCCAAAGCCGAGGCACTCCTCCAGCTTGCGTGGTCCCGCATCAACAAGGTGGCCTGGAATCGGATCCTGCACGATCCCGACAGCGTCCGTGCGTACGAAGACGCGCTCGCATCGGCAGCCCTCGCCGAACTGCCGATCGACAAGTTTCTCGCGCAATACACCATGGCTTACAGCATGGTGTTCATGCCGGATTACGGTGACAAAAACCAAATGCTCCAACACCTGACTGAGGCCAAACGCTGGTTTGATGAGATACCTGGAAAAGACGACCAGGTCTGGCGGTATTTCCTCGCGAGTGATGGACTGAAGGCCGTGCTCGATGCCGATCCGATGTTCCAGCCCATCCTAGCCGCGGCGGAGAAATCCAAGGGGTAGTCATCTCATTTGTATTCATCGTCACTTCATTGGATAGACCATTCAATCGAACTCATGCCTCGTTAAAGTCCGCTCCCGGCCAAGTGTGGAAGTTCAGCACCGAAACCTCACCGCCATAAAGCGGTCCTCAGCCCTGCCGCATGAACGTAGGTTTCACGGGTTGCCGCAGGCAGTCCCGTGGAAGGAAATGTTACGTGCCTGTGTCTTTAGGCGGATTCTTGGCGAACCATTTAGCAATGCTTGGCATTTCAGGCTCGAATGGACCAGGCACTGAGAAATTGAGAACCCCAGCGCGAACGCCTCCACGGTTTTCGAAATCATGCGTGACGCCTCCAGGTACAAGCACAAACGAGCCCTTGGCAGCCTCGAACCATTTTTCATCGATCAGAATACTCATGGTTCCCTCGATGACGTAGAACAGGTCGTCTTCCGGATGAGCGTGCGCCCCTGGGCCCTGGGTGCGTGGTTCAAGCCACCATTCAGACACCGAATAACGTGACTTGGTCTCTGGCCCATCCGCCTTGAACAGAGCACTGATACGGCCCATCGGATACGCGCGACCTTGCCCAGGAGCCAGGACGATAGGCGTTCGGGCTTTGGCTTTCGAGGCACGCACCATGTTTCCCCTTTCCCCGAGTTACCACTAAAGCGCCTACCAGCGCTTAGGCCGATCCACAGAAGAGCCGGATCTGCCAATTTCTATTCGTACAACACGTCGCCGATCTTCCTAAACTATACGGCGTCATTATCGTCAGTTCAACGAGTGGCACACATAGTCCCATGTAGGATTCATCGTTCGTACGCAATGTATCGATGCGGCTCCTTTTGAGCATGCATCTGTTCTTGAGCTGGCATGAAAGCCGATCGTTTCACACCTCGAGCCTGAGGCTCGACAACACCTGCGATCTCTGGCGAGAAATTTAGTGCGCCGCCACCGGGTTGGTTTACGAGCAGGCTGGGGCCAGGTTGAGTCTGAACGACCACATCCTAATCGTACGCTCTGTTCCGTTGCCTCTCCAACCTCCAGAGTTGCTCCTGGAAGGAGGAGTGTATGTTCATGTTTGGCCTACCGACGCTCCACTCGCCTGTTGCTACACATACCTCTTCACGTCCATGCGTTGGTGTAGGACACGCACGATCCGAATACCGTGGTCCTTCGG
>CABVRV010000019.1 GCA_902500755.1 uncultured Nitrospira sp. | reverse complement strand
CTCAAAGGACACCTAATGCCCACATTGTTTACCCCGCTTCAAGCCGGAGACATTTTCTTGCCGAACCGTATCGTCATGGCCCCACTGACCCGTGTGCGAGCCGGATCGACACACATCCCCAACGACATGATGGTCGACTACTATTCGCAACGCGCGTCGAGTGGTCTCATCATGACGGAATGCACAATGGTCGATGCCCACGCCTGTGCGTTTATGGGCGAAGGCGGCATTTACAGTCCTTCGCATGTGGCCGGTTGGAAACGCGTGACGGACGCGGTGCATGCCAAGGGCGGCCGGATCTTCATGCAGATCTGGCATCCAGGCCGTGCTGCACATTCGTTGCTGAACGACGGCGAACAGCCGGTCTCCAGCAGCGCCAAGGCGATTCGCAATGAGATGACCCATACGCCGCAAGGCGCCAAGCCGTATGAAGTTCCCCGAGCGCTCCGCACCGAGGAGATCCCGCGGTTTGTGGAGATGTTCCGGGTCGCGACCCAGAACGCCAAACAGGCTGGCTTTGACGGAGTGCAAATCCACGGCGCTCACGGCTATCTCATCGATAACTTCTTGCGTGACGGTGTGAATGTCCGCACGGATGCCTATGGAGGCTCAGTGCCCAACCGGGCTCGATTTCTGCTGGAGGTCGCGGACGCTGCCATCAGCGTCTGGGGTGCCGGGCATGTCGCCGTCCGGATCTCGCCGTTGGTCCCATTTAACGACATGGCCGATAGTCAACCTGACGCGCTGGTGACTCATGTGGCGCGGGAAATGAGTCAACGTCAAATTGCCTTTCTCGAAATCCGACATGAGAATCATGCGCTGCCTGAAGAGCAAGCCATCTTGGCAATCGCCCGCAAACATTTCCAGGGTGTGGTGATGAGCAATGGGAGCCATACCCGTGAGAGCGGCGAATCGACGGTTGTAAGTGGAGCGGCCGATGCGATCGTCTACGGACGTCCCTACATCGCCAACCCAGACCTCGTCGAACGCTTCGCGAAAGAGGCCCCACTCAACGAAGTGCATTTCGATCGACTCTATGGCGGCGGGCCTGACGGCTACAGCGACTATCCAGCATTAGCACTCTAACACGTGGTCTCTCTCATCGAGATCCAACAGATTGTTACCTTCAGCCTATTGATCTACTGCTGTGATGCCGTGTAATGGAACGTTGAGACGGAACACCGGAACTCACTCGGTGCGTAATCCCAAACAACCATAGCTGGCAGAATTAGGAGAGTTGGAATGACGCAGGTCTGGTTACATCTGAGTCGTGCGATCTGGACCCTTGCTCTGATTTCCTTGAATAGTTGCACGACTATGCCTGAAGAGAACCTCCGAATGGCGGCAGCGGAGGGAAATCTCCTCCGAGTGGACACCTTTCTTGCGCAAGGTGTGAATGTGAGCGCAGCGAACGGGCGCGGCCTGACACCGCTCCACATGGCCGCGAAACATGGACACCGCGATGCCGTGCGCTTGCTTTTGGGGAAAGGAGCCGCGATCAATTCTGTGAGTCAAGACGGCATCACACCACTCTTCAGCGCCGTGCAACAAGGGCACAAGGATATCGTAGCTATCCTCCTAGACAAAGGAGTAGATGTAAATGCCCAACCTTCCGTCGGCGGAGTGACGCTGCTGCATGTTGCTGCCTATCGCGGTGATCAAGAAATCCTCACCTTGTTGCTCAATCACGGAGGGAATAAGTACGCGAGGATGTCATCTGGCGAACGGCCGGTGGACCTGGCTGAGAAACAAGGTCACACGGTGCTCATCCCGCTCCTCGAACCCTGATGTGAGATTGCCCATGCCCTGCCTATTCCACTTCCCAGAGCTTCGTATACACAGGTCCGGTTGGGCGCAAGTGGCTCTTCACGAGCACGAGAGGCCCAATCCTGACCTCCCCCAGAGAGAGCGGCTGGTCACAGACGCCGCTTTGAGCCAACCACTGTCCCACCGGTCGTTCACCTGTTTTGATCCTCGCCAGCGTCAGATGTGGATTAAATAGTTTGTCGTCCGGCGCAAACCCGAACGAGTGGCA
The DNA here is from genome assembly GCA_902500755.1 of uncultured Nitrospira sp. GTDB lineage: Bacteria > Nitrospirota > Nitrospiria > Nitrospirales > Nitrospiraceae > Nitrospira_D. The sequence goes on along the minus strand of CABVRV010000019.1, from coordinate 46,336 downwards.
ACAGGCTTCAATCTCCCGATGCAATGCCGTTAACTGGCGTGCTGCGTCACCCTTACCCCACTGTTCGGACGGTCCCACCCAAAGCACCCGTGGCTTCTGAAGATTCGGAAACGCCTGAAGTCGATCAAGCGGGATCTGAATGGTTGGGTGAGACCGGCGTACGATGGCCATGGCCTCACGCATGGGATCGAGGAGTTGTTTGTCTGTATCTCCCAGAAACCTGATCGTGAGATGAAAGGAATTTGGCTGCCCCCACGCGATGCGGATATCTTTAGTGAGAGACCCTGCGAGCTGTTGTTTGAGATCATGCTGGACCTGCGAGATCCCCGTTCTGACGGGGTCGCTGACCTCGACGGCAAGGAAGGTTCGTATCATGTTCTTCCTCTCCCGACCAACCATCGACGAAGCATATCGAGAGCTGCCTGAGCTGCACGTTGTCGAATGACGGACCGATCGCCGTGGAACCGAAACTCTTTAGTCATGACGTCGTCATTACCTCCGTCGAGTCCGATATAAACTAACCCAATCGGTTTGTTGTCTGTAGCACCGCCTGGCCCGGCGATACCCGTTACACTCAAGGCCACCGATACGCCTGCGCGCTCGCGCATTCCTTTAGCCATCGCCGCAGCCACTTCTTGGCTGACCGCACCGTGACTCTCCAAAAGCTTTTCCGAAACTCCGAGCATCTCAATTTTTGCCCGGTTGCTGTAGCAGACAGCGGCGCGATCGACGTATTCAGACGATCCTGGTACTTGTGTCAACCGTTGTCCTATGAGCCCCCCCGTACACGACTCGGCTACAGCGACCGTCCGTTTCTGTTCACACAGCAATCGGCCGACCACCTGCTCCATCGTGTCCTGCCCTTCGGCATAGATCCATTCGCCCAGTCGTCCACGAACCTTGTCGGCCAGGGCCGCAAGAGCCCCTTCCTTCAAACGCCCCTCTCCCTTTGTTGTCAGCGACACGAGCACGCCGGCCGGTGACGCAAGGAGCCCCAATGCAACAGGCATCCGTATCGGTACAAGTCCCATTAATCTGGCATCGACATCGGCCTCCGGCATCCCCCATGTGTGAAAAATCATTCTTGTCAGAGGTTGCCGACATTGACTCGGTGTACCTTCGAGTTGAGTGATCACATACGGAATGACTGACTGCTGAACCATTGCACGCATCTCACCGGGAACACCGGGTAACGCGATGATGTGCGTGCCGCGCCATGTCAAGGCAAAGCCCGGGGCGGAGCCCACCGGATTGAGCAATACCCTGGCCCCAGACGGAATCAATGCCTGCCTCAATTGCCCGGTATTCGGTATCCGCCCCCACTGAGCTAACCGTGCCCTCATTCCCTCAAGCGCTTCCTTGCGGCGAGCGAGTCGGAACCCGGTTATGGCCGCAACCGCCTCCCGAGTACAATCGTCCACTGTGGGACCAAGCCCTCCGGTCATGATGACGATTCGAGCACGCCTGCAAGCTGCCTTCACGACATGAGCAATGTCCGATTGATCGTCTCCGACAATGGACTTAAACCGCACTTCGACGCCGATCGTGCCAAGTGCATCAGTGATGAATAGTGAATTGCTATCGGACCGCCCCCCCACGAGGAGTTCTGAACCGACTGCAATAGTTTCCGCAATCTGGCTGCGGACGGAGGAAGCAGAGCTTCGCATGTTCAGCTGTCCCACGTATTATTCGATTTCCCTAAAATTGACCGCGAAGCGGATCTCTCCTCCGGTCGCGGGAAACACGGTAATGATCGTGTGCGCATTCGGATCAAAATCAGCATACTTGAATGCAGCGACAACTTTGGCCGTGAATTTTGGTGATTCCGGCCAGGCCGTCGTTCGAGTGGCTCGTCCATCAACACGTACGGTGACGGGCTTAATTGCGCGTCCTCCTTGATCCAACACCATGTAACTCTCCACGGCAAAGGCAGGCCTGTCCCCGAAGATCACCGCACTGACCAGCATGGTCGTAGCATCGACCAATTGCGCAATGTCGGCCGCACTCGGTTCAAGTCCCCGTAGCGCCATGTGGGTTGCCAGCACGGACACACCACCGAGTTTCGTGACCAGGAACCCCCCGAAATCCAGATCCTCATTGCCTCCGAAGCGCGCATACCACTGCTCGGGCGGCTGATGCTGAGCCGCGGCTTTTGCTCCTCGATCGAGTGCGGCCTGGATTTGCGTGTGTGATGGGTGTGCCTCGATTGCTACCGAGAGATCTCCGATGCTGACCAGGAACGCCGAGACAAATCCTATAGCCCAATGCCCGACAGATCTCATGCGATTGCGACTAACAGAACCATCATTCCACTGTCAATGAACACGTCCCTGTCTCGCCTTCCGGTTGACAAGACGGAAGGGGAAATGCTAAACGAAACAAAAAAATGAAGAAGAGTTTATTTTCCATCTACTAAAGGAGCTTTGAATGTCGACTCCTGACACACCCCCTGCCGCACAGGCGCCTCGGCGGCAATATGTGAACTTTGTGTTTTATAAGGTGGACCCGGCCTGGCGTCGCCTCCCGGAGGACGTGCGCACACAGGGTAAACAGGAATTCTTGCGAGCCGTTGAAGATTTTAACGGTCAAGTATTGGTCGTTCCCTATTCGACCATTGGTATTCGCGGCGACTGCGACTTCATGCTCTGGCGGATCAGCTACGACCTCGATCTGTTTCAGGATATGGGCAGCAAGATCCTAGCCTCCGGCCTTGGGCAATATCTCACGACCCCCTATTCTTATCTGGCAATCACCAAGCGATCGGTGTACGTCGATCATCACTCGCATGCAGGCCAGGAAGGTAAACGGTTGACCGTTGTCCCAGGGAAAAGCAAGTACATCTTCGTGTATCCGTTTCTCAAGACACGAGAGTGGTTTTTGCTGACGAAGGCGGCTCGGCAAGGCATGATGGACGAACATATTGAAGTAGGTCATCGATTCCCCTCGGTGAAGTTGAACACGACCTACTCATTCGGACTCGACGATCAAGAATGGGTGGTGGCGTTTGAAAGCGACAAGCCGGAAGATTTTCTGGACTTGGTGATGGCGCTGCGCGAAACCGAAGGCTCGCGCTATACGCTGCGTGATACGCCGATTTTTACCTGCATTCGCAAGAGCCTCAAGGAAACTCTCGATACATTGGGCGGCTAAGCCACGCATGAGAGGAGGTTGTAACCTTTTCTTTCCATGAGAGTCGGTACTATGGAACGGCTTTCGGTCACTTGACCGGAAGCCGTTCCACTTTATATGCACGATCGAGATAGATTCTTAAGCCATCCAGAGATCGACGTTCCTTCCAGATCCCGATGATTTGGCTGTGACCTATTCTTTGATTATCTCGACTACGGCCCGCTTTGACAGCCTCACGAGGCCTGTGTTACCTCTAGTAGCCTACGATATCCATACAATTGAATTGTCATGGCTGATACGACTGCTCTTTATGCGTTCCGTTTTCCAGACGGCTCAGTGAGCCTTTACGTTGATGAGCACTACGCACAGGATCGAGGGGTCGACCCCTCGAAGCTTGTGCGGGTCGAAATTCCCCGAGAGATGTTCATCAGAGGAACCATTCAGGATGTTCGAGAATATGTGGCGCTTCAGCTCGAACAACAGCAACAGACCGGCACGGCCTAGACACCTACGATTCCGACCTCTCGTCACCGGATGATGTAACTGAGGCACCATGACGACCCTGATTTCATCGGCATTGACCGCAGAAATGATCGAAGAGACCATTGCCGAATTACCGATCCAAGGTCGAATTATGCTTCGCCTTTTGTTGCTGCAACATCTTGATATTACACACGATGAAATTCTTTTCATGGTCGCAGATCGTCCTGATCCCCGTTGCGTGTCCGGGAAAAAACCCGTCACAACCATGACGCAAGAGTCCATTACGGCAATGATGGAGCGACGAAATGAGTATCGGCGACGAGTTCGACTTCGCCGAGAGAGAACGTGGCTGCAATGTGTCGCCCTGACCAATCTCGCGAGAACGGCGAACGCATTAGCCATTCGCGCAGCGGCGCTTCTGGTTGATCGAGGGGTTTCATCCACTACCGTCCACGAATTGGAGGCACAGGCTCGTTCCGCCGTTCCATCAACCACACTGCGGTTGTTGGAAGAATCCTGGAACAAGAACGAGATCAGTTCTGGCGAGTATCAGAACCATCGTCTCGTCGTCGAAATGCAAACGCAGCTTCGTTTTGCGGAGCGGTTCAAAAAACGCCTGGCGATTGCGGAGCGTGAACGGCAGACGTCTGATCAGACCACCTTACAGGACCATGAGATCGGCCACATCTGGGGAATCCCAGCCGGCACACTCGCGGCCCGCAAAGTCAAATTCTTATCTCAGTATCTCATGGCAATCCAGACCAAATGCGCAGGGTCAGAATCTCACACAAAGGAGAATCTCGTTCCTTCTCCAGATCTTTGGAAAGCAACCATGCAAGTGCTTTCCCAGCGTCCCATTGAGCGATCAATTCCTACCTACGACGGACTCGAGGGAACCGAGTCTGCGTTACTCGAAAGACTAACGGCCTATGCAGTTCTAGCCATACCGGAAACAACCGAAACGAAGCTTTGGAACTCGCTTGTCTATGGCGCTAGTTCAAATGCGATGCATACTGAAATAACGAGGACGCTGTTCGGACTTCAGCGGTTGGTCGCGATACAAAAGGATGTCGATACCACTCCCGCAGCATTGGACGAAGTCTTGCTGGCACGATCGAGACCGACCTCCAAAGAGTCTGAACCAGCAGCCTTACGAGAACGAGAAGCTGGGCACGGCGAACTGACGGACTTGCAACGCCAGATTCTGCATAACTTCATCGGAGAAGACGTCAGCGGAAGATCCTCCGACAAGTGGTAGATATTGACTGTTGCCAATCCGACTCCATTCGGTATAATTACTTTGCAATGAAGACGAACCTCCTTGGTTTCTCTCAGTCTACTTTCGAAATCCTGGCCTTTTGTCGCGTTTTCTCGTGTATCATGGTCTTTGCGATTGCCATTGGTGCGGCCACACCAACGTTCGCTGGGGGTCTCATCGAAATCGCCGAACTCTTGGCGCATCCAGAGCAGTATGATCACCTGGATGTCATGGTCACCGGAAAAGTGATGAACGTGCAGCTGGCAACGAATCGTCAAGGGCAACCGGCCTATGGATTTTTACTCCAAGACCAAGCGGGCACACTGAAGGTCGTGAGTCTCGGACAGGTGGAGGTCCATGAAGGCGATCAGGTGATCGTCGAGGGTGTCTTCAGCCGGCTCCGTCAAGTGGGTCGAAAAATCGTCTATAACGAGATTAAGGCCCTCTCTGTCAGGCCGTTGACCCGCATGAATCCTGACCTTGTCGGCTGACCACGCGAGCGTTCCTTCGACCCAGCGACTCCCCTTCCTTACTACTCCACTCAGCGAGGCAGTTTAAGAATCCAGCTTAAGAGTCTATCCGACGCGCGATCAGGAAGCAGTTTTGCCATGAGTGCACGGAGCTTAGCGTCCCTTCCAACCAAATATCGAGTTTTCGGGGTCGGTTCCGTCAATGCAGCTTCTACCACCTTTGCGACAGTATCGGAAGAAACGGCTCGCTTCGACGCCTCTTCCACAATCTTCCTCACGGCAGCGATCATCGGTTCATATAAAGATCGCAGGTGATCCCCTATTGTCGCCTCGCGTTGGGTGGCTTCAAGAGCCGATTTGTTCCAGATTGGTGTCGCAATGGCACCAGGCTCAATGATCGACACGTGGATCCCCCATTGCTGGACTTCCAAGCGGAGAGCATCCGTGATCGCTTCAAGCGCAAATTTGGATGCTGAATATGGCCCCATGAGCGGCATCGTTGAAAGACCAGCAATAGAACCCATATTGATGATGCGGCCCCGTGCCTGTCGTACTAAAGGAAGAAAAATCTGCGTAACTGCGACCTGTCCGATGACGTTGACGTCGAGCTGCCGTCTGAGATCGGCAATAGGCACAGCTTCCAGGGGACCGACTACTGCAATTCCGGCATTGTTGATCAATCCATATAATCCATCTTTCCTGGTCAATTCTGAAACTAACAGATGAGCTTTGTGTATCGTCGAGGCATCAGTGACATCGAGTGCAATGGGCACGAGACGATCTGAGCTATTTTTTTGAAGGGCCAGACCGTCCTCTGGCTTCCGGACTCCCGCAAACACCCTGAAGCCCAATCGATCAAGATGAATTGCGCAAGCCGCTCCTATCCCTGTAGACGCCCCAGTGATCACCACCGCCTGATTGCGTCCATTCATCACATGACCCTCTCAAAGATCAACGCGCGAACCACAACGGGTTTCAAGTGCCTTCGTCCATACGTCTCGCATTGTTTTCATGCCCATTCGGTAGACATCGATCTGCGTCTTCGGCTATGATCAAAGCATCCTCACTCTCACGTGGCGGTGTAGCTCAGTTGGCAGAGCAGCGGACTCATAAGCCGCGGGTCGGCCGTTCAATCCGGCCCACCGCCACCAAACCAAGCTTACTCGACCCGGAGCCCCTCCAATAACTCTCGGCAACGGGATAGAAGCATTTGACTTTCCTCTACCCTACCACCAACCTTCAGTCGACCCTTGCGCCATTCATCGTCTTGTCGTGATTATCGCGCACGGATACAATCCTCCAGCGCCTAGCTCTTTTATGGTGCTGGCGCATACACTGGAGAGTATTCTATTTTTGGATTACCATGCATCCCCAACTCCAACATGCCTACCAGGTAGAAATGGCAGCAGCCATTGATCAGTACTTTACCGACAACCTGAAACCTGCATTCACTCATCTTGAGCGTGCACACATTCTAGGGCAATCGTTTCCGATCGCTCATGCACAAGCCCATTGGTGGATGTTGAAAGTAGGATGGAAACGTCGAGATTTGATTGAAGTATTTGGTCAAATACCACGAATTATTGGAGCGCTCCTGTTTTCAAAAATTTGGGTGCCAGTGGGGAATACAGGCGGTGCTCGCGTACCGCCGTTTCGATCGATGCCAATTTCCGAAGATCTTCGAAGCCTGCTGGAGAAGTATGGACCTGGCTCAAAAGCTTGATGCGTAGCCTCATACTGCCGCGGCTCAGCATATTCTTATTCTTCCCTCAATCCCTCCACAATAGGTTGTCGAGCGGCCCACCTGGCAGGGAAATACCCTGCCACCAACGTTGCAACTGCTGCCAACGATACCGCTTGGATCAGCGACCCAATGGGAACAATTATCTGGATTGTCCAGCCAAATGATTGTCGATTGATAACCTTGATCAATAAGAGTGAGAGCAGGCCGCCTCCGATGAGTCCTAACACTATTCCGACCGTACCAAGGTACGCTGCCTCCCAAAGCACGAGCTGGCGAATTTGTGTAGCGCTGCCACCAATGGCGCGTAAGGTCGAAAACTCCCGGCGCCGTTCGAGGACGGATGTGATCAAGGTGTTCACGATTCCAAGCATGGCAATCACAACAGCGATGGTCTCCAAGACATAGGTCAGGAAAAAGGTGCGATCGAAGATGTCAAGAATCTCCTTCCGCAATTCTACATTGCTGATGATGAGCGGCGGAAGGCCACCATCGGTAGAGGCGCTCAACAGTTCGGTCATCCGTTCCCTCACGCGATCCAGATTCGTTCCATCCCGCAAATACACGGGGAACACTGTGACAAGGTCATCGTGCCAGAGCGATTGATAGAGCGCCCGATCCATGAGCAGCTTGCCGCCGTCGGTCGAATAGTCATAGAACACGGCCACAATCGGAAATCGCCGAGGACCGCTGGGCGTCATGACTTCGAGTGTCGACCCTTCATGTACCTCAAGCCGGTTCGCCAACACTTCTGACACAAGGAGGCCGTCGATATCCGCGGCTCGATTCAACTGTTCAGACGAGTCACCGCTCCGTACGAGATACCGGCTCCATTGTGCGTGCAATCGCAAATCCCTGGAGACGACAGCTACACGCTGTCCCTTCACTTCGATACGCACATCACGGTAACTATCGACTGCGGCAACATCGGGGACGGACGAAAGGATACTCATCCACCCAGACGGCAGACTCCGTCCCATGGTTCCAATTTCTGTTCCACGCAACCACATCGAAGGAGCGACGACCAGATCAGCCAGCACCGTGTCTGTCACCCAAATCTCCACCGTATGACGAAAACTCCGCACCATCACCAACACCCCGATCATGATCGCGAGTCCAACCATGAAGGCGGAAACCGTGACTCCGTTGCGGCCGGGATTGCGAGCGGCATGCTCCACCGCAATAGCTCTCATCACTCCTCGCGCACCAAATTCTCGCCCCACATATCGATGCCGACGCCATCCGGCAACACCTATCGGAGCCAAACAGGCCAATCCTGCCAATAAGCATAACGTGGCCGCATATCCCAAGACGGGAACGCCACCAATAGGCCCTGGCCAACTCAGTAGTCCAGCGACCACGAGTAACGCCAAACCCAGGACAGCAAGCGCTCCCGCACGTACTTGTTGGCTTGCTTCATAGTCACCAGGAGCGAGGGCTCGTACCGTGGTCGTGCGACTCGCGTCCAGGCTGGGGCCGATGGCACCGATCATGGATACCACACACCCAATCATGATTCCCTCAACTACGATCCTCCAAAACTGGTCTGTCCAGAGCAGGCCACTTCCGCCGGTTCCAACCGGAACATAGAGGTCAGAAATTGTTCGGCTGAGTAGTGTAATCAGTTCTTGAGCCAGCGCCATCCCTGCTGCACTACCGAGGATTCCTCCCAAGAAGCCATACAGTCCGGCTTCTACTAAGAACAGGAACGCGACTCTTGATTGAGTCATCCCAATTGCCCGATAGATTCCGATTTCCCGTCTTCGTTGGGCCACGGAAAATGCCATCGTATTGTAGATGAGAAACATGCCGACCAATAGCCCGACCCAGCTAAGAACCGTCAAATTAAGTCGGAATGCGCGTAACATTTGTTCAACTTGGCTGGTCCGATTGGCAGGCCGCTCGCTGGTCATATGGGGAGGGAGGATCGCTCGTATCGTTGCTCCAATTTCTTCAACGGGTACGTGTGCATCGGTGACGAGATCGATCCGATCGACCTTCCCAACCATACCAAACGCAACCTGTGCGGCTGCGATGTCCATAACAGCCATGCGTTCCCATGAGGACCTGCGCGCTGATTGTCCTCGAAGAATCCCGGCGACCCGGCAGCTGAGATGTCCTGTCCCAATGAGAAGATCGATGTGGTCGCCGACTGACACCTTCCACTCGGTCGCCAATGCATCTCCTAAGTATACGGCCTGGGGATCAATCATGCTCAGCAGCTGGTTTTCCGTCGCTGCTTGGTTGACCTGAAATCCTCGTGTATGGAATTCTTCCAGAAGGTCCAACCCGATCACTTGGATGGCCTGGCCCGGCTGATTCTCATTCATCCGCACTGCTGTTTGTAAAATGACCGGTGATGCTGAAGTCACGCCGGAAACCGTCCGCACAGACGGCAATATCTGCTCATCGAGTCCCGTCTCATCGCCGGACACTTCCAACGTAGTGGGACCAGCAACGGTGAGGACAGCCTGCTCGAATGAACGCAGAACATCGACATTCGCCGTTCGTACAGCGACAGAGGCCGACACGCCCAAAGACACGCCGATGATGGTCAAGAACGTCCGTAACGGCCACTGTCGGAGATGAGACAGGAGGATACGTGCGATAACCTTAACAAATGTGGGCATTTACCTGGAGGAAAACGACGCGTAGCGCAATGGACGCATTTGACACTCCATATGGGAAAGAAGATCGAACATAGCTCGACGCATTTGTTCAGTTTCGTTTACACAATTCCCATCATTTGCTAGACTGGCAACGAATAACGATAAAGGAGCACCGATGACAAAGCCCAAACGTGTTGCGACACTTCGACTCACGCGAGCAGATCGCCGCTTCAAGGCCACGCCGCATATTACACCCCGACAACGTGAAATCTTGCGTTTGGTCGCGCTTGGCTATACCAATCGAGAGATTGCTGGGTCCCTGAACATCAGCGTCCGGACCGTTGAAGTCCATCGTTTCAACTTGATGCACCGGCTCAACGTTCGGAACGTTGCCCAACTTCTCCGTCAAGCGCTTCAGCAGAAGCTGTTGCCTCGTAGCTTCACCGCCAAGTAACGTCAGAGTTCTTTGAGCCGTCCTCGACACTCCTGAATCGACTGGTATCCCTTCCGACTCAACACAGCACTCGTTTCCGCTTCAAGTCGACCGAAAACATCCAGTCCTTCTTCAACGAGCACGGTACCGACCTGGACGGCCGACGCGCCACACAAGAAGTGTTCAAATGCATCAACACCCTCAACAATTCCACCGGTGCCGATGATTGGCATCGTACCTTCAAAGAACTTATAGAACGCGCGGACGTTAGCCAGCGCTACCGGTTTGATGATTCGACCACCTACTCCGCCGAATCCGCCTTTCGGCTTAATGACGACGGCTTCTCGCTCTGGGTCGACCACCAGCCCATTACCCACCGAATTAATCAAGTTCAGAAAGTCGACGCCGCAACGTCTGAGCACTGCACCCATCACGTCATGATGCGCCGGGTCAAAGTAGGGAGGGAGCTTGACACCCATCGGCACCGTAATTTTAGGGCGCACTCTCTTAAGAAGCCGCTCGGAGGCTTCTGGATCGTATCCAATCTGAGGCTTACCTGGAATGTTCGGGCAAGAAAGATTCACTTCTATGAGGTCCGGATCAGCTGCGTTGATGAGTTCGGCGATCGCCGGAAAATCGTCCTCCCCGAGTCCTGCCACACTCGCGATGACGGGCTTCCCAAATCGTTTCAGCTGGGGAATCAATTCGGCATAGGCCTTGTAACCGAGATTGGGAAGCCCCATCGAATTGATTGATCCACCAACAAATCCATGATACCGAGGCTCAGGGTTGCCTCGACGTGCTTCGATCGTCATGGACTTGGTCACAATCGCCCCGGCACCGGACTTGCCCAGGGCCTCAAGTTCTTCCCGCGTCACACACAGAGCTCCAGCCGCGTTCATGAAACAACTCGGAAACGTCACTCCAGCGATTGTCGTGGACAAGTTCACCATGACGCCACCAAGCCGGCTTTGCGTGGAGTGCGTGAAATTAACTGCCCATCCCGTATGGTCCACGTGTAATCGCTCATTTGGGCTGCCTGCGAGCTGTGAGTAACCAAGAGTACTGTTTGCCCCCCGGAGGTCGCCAGGTCCCGAATCAATGCCATGATGTCCGCTCCTTGGTGGGAGTCGATATTCCCGGTTGGTTCATCGGCCAGGAGGAGTCGTGGTCGATGGGCCAACGCTCTCGCAATCGCGACTCGTTGTTGTTCTCCACCGGAGAGTTCTGCTGGCCGGTGTTGACGCCTGTGCGTCATACCTACACGTTCCAACATTTCGTCCACTCGTTTACTAATGTCCCGTCCCTGGTCTCCACGCAACATCAAGGGCAGTGCGATATTTTCTTCAGCCGTTAACCCATGAACGAGATGGAAGGCCTGAAAGACTATGCCAATGGTGTCACGCCTGATCTTGGTCCATTCAAAACTGGTCAGATTTGTCGTCGATCGTCCATCGAGCACAATTTCCCCTGAGGTCGGCATATCCAAGCCGGCCACAAGGTTCAGGAGGGTACTTTTCCCACATCCGCTGGGTCCTACAAAGGAACAAAATTCTCCATGTTTGATCTCCAAATTCACGTCCTGTAAGGCCGTGACCATGGCCTCCCCACGGGCATAGGATTTATGAAGGTGCTTCAACGTCACCATAGGATGCCCACTCACGAGCGACTCCCCTTCATTGGTTCTAAGTGTTCGCATTCCTATAACATAACGAATCAAAGAGCGACAACCTTGACAGCCACAGGCACTTCACCATAAAGAAAGAGCGAGAGAGAATTCAGGAAGGTCTGGCCATGGCTAACCATCTCCTAGAATGGATGCCGAGTCTCATACGTCGTACGATACGGTTTGTACTGCCGGCCCATTGCTCGATCTGCGGCTTCCTGCTGACCGACGATCCAACTCCTCATTTTTGTGCCGGTTGCTGGAGTGCGATCGCATTGATGCCAGCCGCTCGATGCTCACGATGCGACCGTCCCTTTCTATCTGCCATTGCCACGGCGTACAGTCCGAACCACGTCTGCCACACCTGTGTGCAGCGTCCACCTTCATACACGAGAGCGTGGACGCTCTACCCCTACACGACGCCACTCCGCGACGCAATCTGTTTATTCAAGTATCGAGGCAAGGTTTCTTTAGCATCTCCTCTTGCAACCCTTATGATTGAACGACTTCCGCTGCTTGATCGGGTGAGTGTGATCATGCCGGTTCCATTGCATAGTGAAAGGCTTCGTCAGCGGGAATTTAATCAGTCGTTGCTGCTCGCTGATCAGATCGGACGCGTCTTGGGTGTTCCCGTCTCGTATACCAATCTGATACGAACCACTCCTTCCCCAGCCCAAACGTCACTTTCCCGAAAAAGTCGGCTCAAAAACCTTCGTGGAGCATTTGCCGTGCGATACCCCGATGTAATCAGGAAACAACGCGTTCTGCTTATCGACGATGTCTTCACAACCGGCACGACGGTCAATGAATGTGCCAAGTCATTGCGCAAGGCCGGTTCGTCTGATGTCCTCGTGTTAACCTTAGGACGTACCCTAGATCTGGATCTCGTCCCAGACCGTATCCATGCTCAGCCCCAATCCCATTTTGAACCATTCGGAGTATGAATCTATGCCGATATATGAATACTTATGCCAGGAATGCCATCAGCGAAGTTCCATCCTGATACTGAGCTCAAGTCAACTCGGTTCGGTCCGTTGCCGACACTGCGGCGGCTTAAAGATAGACCGGATCTTGTCAAGGTTTGCCTCTCCTAAATCAGAAGAGACCCGGCTTGAATCGCTCATGGATCCAACCAACGTTGGCAACCTCGACGAGAATGACCCGAAGAGCGTCGCCCGCATGATGAAAAAGATGGGTGAAGAAATGGGAGAAGACACCGGCGATATAGAAGAAGCCATGCTGGCTGAGACTCATGAGGGTGAGGAGGCAAGCGACCAAACAGACAGCTTTTGACATGTACTGTCATATACTTTTGCTTGACATTTACACGATGATATCTAGAATACGAAAAAGAGTGGAGGAATTGTGCGTCTTCCTGGCCTAGGTATGAGATGGAGTCATGCGCAGTTCTTCAAAAAGCGAACTGATGACGGCAATAGAAACGTGCCGTTACCTCAAAATCACTCAGCGCACACTCTATCGATATTTGCGAAGTCGCCAGATTCCTGCCTTCAAGCTTGGAAAAGAATGGCGATTTGTCCGCTCTGACTTAGAACAGTGGATACGAGACCGAACCAGAACCTCTCTGAGCTCCTAACGTAGGTTGTCAAGATGTTCGCTGGTGAATACCTTTGCAAGCTCGATGAAAAGGGACGCTTCATCGTCCCCTCCCCCATCCGTGAACAACTTGAAGCCGATGGGGAAGCCGTGATGTTTCTCAAAGGCCCGGAACAATCCTTGTTGCTCTATTCAACCAAGGAATGGGAGAAGGTTCTTGAGCGAACCCAAACCTCCTTAGATGAAGATCAGAGCCGCCTGTTCATGCACTTTGTGGTTTCCGAGGCTGGGTCATCCGACATTGATAAAACAGGGCGGATCCTTATTCCAGGCCGTTTGCGGAAGCTTGTACCGGTCGATGAAGATCAGGAGGTCATCCTCGTCGGACTCTATCACCGAATGGAAATATGGAATCCAAGCGACTGGCGTCGGTATATCGCTCGCACGGAAGACCGGTATGAGCAAAACATGGCAAAGATCCAGAACCTCCTCTAGTTTGGCCCCATGCCATCAAATCGACTTCACCATAATTACCGATTCCCGAAATTACCCTGTCGTACTGTTTCTCATGGAACCAATGGCGAGGTTGCATCTGTATCGAACGCGCGCCCATCTGTCCGGGAGGCAGTCAGGTTTGATCGGTTACCATCAAGAACCTCCCTTTTAAAGACATCTCAAGCATCTATCGTCGCTTCAGAGGCTCTCACGGTCAGCCTTCCTGTTCCTCCCAGCATCAACCATCAGTATGCGACAGTGAACGGACGTCGGTTACTATCCTCTGCTGGACGTGCATATAAAATACGGGTCGGTCAACAGGTGTGGCTTGCACTGGCACAATCCCCGGTCAGGCTCCTGCTTCAAGATCAGCTTCAATCTGGGCCGCTGGTCATCTCTATCAGATTCTTCTTTGCCTCCTCATTACGCCGTGATCTCGACGGAGGCCTTAAAATCGCTCAAGATGCCGTATGCGAAAGCCTCGATATTAACGATAACCGGATCGTCGAAACCCATCTCTATAAACATGTCGATAAAGCAAACCCTCGCATTGAACTTACACTGTCAACCATTCCTCCCTTGCACCACTCGACTTAACTACGGATTTCGACAATCGCCCAACTACAGTTCTCTCTCGTTCTTTCCGATACCTAGAAGACTTATTATTTCATCTTGTTACGTGCACAACCTGTGCTACCATGGCAGCTACACATATCTCGATCACTGACCTGAAGATCGGAATGTACGTCTCCGGGCTGGACCTTCCTTGGTATCGTTCTCCATTTCTCCGCCACTCATTTCTTGTGGAGCGTTTTTCTCAAATTGACAAATTAGTCCGAGCAGGAGTCAAAATAGTCGTTATCGATCTCGACCGTGGGATCGCCCCACACGCACAGCATGACGCGGCTACAACGGCATCGGTTACAGCCCATGCATCACCGATTCAGGTCCCAAAAACACCCAAGCCGCTGGCTCAGTTGAATGAAGAATACGCGCAGGCCACGCTAGCAAAGCAACAACTGACTCAAGCTGTCCAATCTGTTTTCACGACCATATCTCAAACCGGGACGGTCGATACGCAGCAGGCCTCCGAAGCCGTCCAAGAAATCACCATTGTCACGAGAACCCTCACGTCCTCCTCCCTTTTCATCGCACTAAGCCAGAATCAGCCAGGTGATTCGAGGCTGAGCCAACATGCTCTCACGACCTGCACACTATCACTCATCCTTGGGCAAGCACTCCAATTCAATCCGCTGGAACTGCAGGAACTTGCGACTGCTGCTCTACTACACGATATTGGGCTCCTGGCGATCCGGCCAGCCATCCGGCATCGAGCCCACATCGTGTCCGGCCTTTCACAGGCCGAGAAGCATGAATTTGAGACGCATCCCAATCGAGGGATTCTTACGTTGCAACGACAAGGTGCGTTTGACCACGCCGTCCTTCATCTCATTGCCAATCATCACGCCTACCTCGATGACAGTGGGTATCCTAAAGAAGCGCTTGGGGAGTTTACCTCCGACCGCACTCGCATCCTCATGGTCGTTGACCGATACGATGAATTGCTCACTGGATTCGGAGGGAATACTCCACTGACGCCACATCAAACCTTCCAACGCGTTTATCATGAATCACAGAAAGGTAAACTTGATCAAGGAATCGTATCGACTTTTATAGGGTTGATAGGAATCTATCCAGTTCATAGCCACGTCCGACTCAATACACAGGAGTTGGGGGTCGTCACGGAACTCAATCCGACACAATTGCATCAACCCATCGTCACGATCACGCATCAACCAGGTGGAGAGGAATATTCCGATCCTTTTGTTGTGGATCTCGCACATCAAATCGATACATCCCGATCGCGAGCGATCGAGACCATCATCCCACCGAAAAGCTGATGGAGGAATCCTTCCTGTGCCGTCTCTCTATTCGTAGCGCAATGCTTCGATGGGATTGAGGCGAGCAGCTTTATTGGCTGGATAGAGACCGAAAAACAGGCCCACTGCGACGGAAAAGATAAATGCGATCATAACCGCATCACTCGAAATGATCGTCGGCCACCCGGCAATGATGGTCGTCAAGCGTGCCGCCAGAATCCCAACCGCCACTCCGATGATTCCTCCGACGACACCAAGCGTCATCGCCTCAATGAGAAACTGCGTCATGATATGTACTCGTTTAGCCCCAACAGCCATCCTGATCCCAATCTCCCTCGTCCGTTCGGTTACAGAGACAAGCAGAATGTTCATGATCCCGATGCCACCAACCAGGAGCGAGACGGATGCAATCACCATCAACATGACCGTCAACGTTTCACTCGTCCCTTCCTGGACCTTTCCCATATCGACTTGCGTGCGTATCGTAAAATCATCGGGCTGTTCACCTTGCAACCGATGGCGAACTCTCATGACAGCTCTAATTTCCTCTACCGCATCCTCCAGGTCCTCGGAACGCGCGGCAGATGCCGCTATGGCTCCGACCGATCCCAAGAACAGTGTCCCAAGAACTTTGCGCTCAGCGGTGCTATAGGGAATAAACACAACGTCATCCTGATCCCAGCCTTGAGCGCTCTGCCCTTTAGGAGAGAACACCCCAATCACACGAAATGGAACGTTATTGATACGTATGGCAGCACCCACAGGCTCTTCCCCGTGATCAAAGAGATTCTCGACGACCGTCTGCCCAAGAATGGCCACGCGGGCCGCACTGTCCAGATCAGCCTGAGTAAAAGCCCCCCCACTGCTATAGGACCAGTCTCGAATAGTCAGATAGCTGGGGGACGTTCCGTAAACCGAGCAGTTCCAATTATGGCTGCCATTCACAATCTGCATCGCGCCGCGCGTGTACCAACCGGTATCGGTCAAAGAAGGAATCTTTTTCTTTAAATCCAATGCATCACCGACGGTCAGCGTCACAGCACCGCCCTGAGCTCCACGCACTCCGCCCACAGTTGTGCCGCTCGGCCAAATGAGGATGACATTCGTCCCCATTGAGGCAATTTGTTTCTGCACGGCTTGTTTTGCCCCTTCACCGATACTCACCATCGCGATGACTGCGGCCACACCGATGACGATTCCAAGCAACGTCAAACCAGCCCGCAACCGATTTCGTCGGAGAACTCGCAGGGCCGTCACTACCGTCAGCCATGTGAACATCTAGGCCTCCGCCACGTGAATCTTTGCCTTGGTCACGCGATCACTCTGGATCTGACCATCCTTGATCACCACTTCTCGCGCCGCGCAGGCGGCGACATCATTCTCATGGGTCACCAAGATCACCGTCATACCATCTTTGTTTAATTCACTCAGGATATCCATAATTTCTCGGCTGGACTGCGTATCAAGATTCCCGGTGGGTTCATCCGCTAATAGCAAAGAGGGTGCGGCGACCAGCGCACGAGCGATCGCCACTCGTTGTTGCTGTCCACCAGAAAGTTGTGTCGGGGAATGCTCTTCGCGACCTCGTAAACCGACACGCTCAAGCGCAGCGGCAGCAAGTGCCCGTTGTTGTTTTATTGGAAGGCCACGGTAAAACAACGGCAACTGAGCGTTTTCCAACGCACTGGTCCGGGGAATCAGATTAAAACTCTGAAAGACAAATCCAATTTGCCGATTCCGAATCTCCGCCAATTGGTCAGAGCGTAAGCTTCCAGTATCAGCTCCGTTGAGCCAGTAATGCCCTTTGCTCGGCTTATCCAGGCAGCCAAGAATGTTCATGAGTGTGGATTTGCCTGAGCCACTCGATCCCATGATCGCAACGAACTCACCCCGATCGATTGTGAGACTCACCCCCCTCAAAGCCTGTACAGTGACATCCCCAATTCGATACACCTTCCACATGTCTTGACAAACAATCAGCGAATTCACGATGCCGGCCATCCATGCGCGCAATCACGCATTACGTCAGTTGGCGAGTAATCACACTGCACAAAAGATTTCCGGCTTATCCACTTGTCTCATCGATAACGCGGACGCTTCTTGCTTCCAAAGCCTGGTGGCAACTCGCTTCCCTTTTCCTCTCCCAATGACTGCTCGATACCAACGACCACCAACTCGCCTTCCGTCAAGGTTCCAGACAGCATTTCCGTGGCGATACCATCAGAAATCCCGATTTGGATCGGCACGGGTGCAAGGCTTCCGTCCTCTATTAGCTTCCAGACAGTTTTCTGTCTCAGCTCTTCATTGCTCTTCACCGTCGAATGCCCATCGACCTCATGACGATCCCTTTCGCGCTTCGGTGGCGTGAATCGAAGTGCCGCGTTGGGAACCTTCAGAATCTGATCTTTCTGGGCCACAACAATCGACACATTGGCTGTCATACCTGGTTTGAGCCGTAGATCCTTATTATCAACCCCAACCACTACATTATACGTGACCACATTTTGGATGTTGATCGGCGCGAGGCGCACCTGCCGAATGGTGCCGGTAAACGACTCACCGGGATAGGCATCCACCGTAAAGACAGCATCTTGCCCCTCCGCCATTCCGCCGATGTCCGATTCACTCACGTTGGTATTGACTTGCATCTTGGTGAGATCGAGGGCGATCAGAAACAGGTTCGGCGTCGCAAAGCTGGCTGCGACTGTTTGCCCGACCTCGACGTTTCGAGCGACAACAATCCCGTCGATGGGTGATCGAATGACGGTATACTTCAATTCTTGATCGGCTACATTCAAGGCAGCCCCTGCCTGCCTGACCTGCGCCTCTGCGACCCGCAATTGTGCGTCTGCGCTCTGGTAATTTGTCAGTGCGACATCGACGTCGTTTTGCGAGACGAACTGCTGAGGCAGCAGCGATTGCACACGGTCAAGTTCACGTCTTCGCTGAGCCAGATCAGCCTTCGAGCGCGCCACATTCGAGCGCGCCACTTCCAGATTACTGATGGCTTGCTCTCGGCGCGCCTTGAATGGTTCGGGGTCAATGACGGCAACAGTTTCCCCGGCCTTCACTTGCGAGTTAAAATCCGCGTGAAGACTCTTAATCATCCCGGATACTTGCGTGCCTACTTCCACTAACACGACTGGATTAATTGTTCCTGTCGCACTGACGATCGAAATAACCGAGCCACGCTCGACGGCTGCCGTTCGGTACTGAACTGGTACTTTGCGTTCCCCGTTAAAAAACACATAGCCGCCAATGGCCAGCCCGATAGCTAACACGCTGATAATTAAACTAATCCGTCGCATACGTCCTATGAGCTACATTCAAAGGGCCAAGATATCCTATCAAGAAGACAGGAGAGAATCACCTCCGCGTCGGCACCGGTGATGGCCGTGCTTGTGACTGGATTAGCCTAACATGGCCGGGGTTGCAGACCAAGAAATGAAAAGTCTTATTGAAGGAATGAATACTAGGCAAGGCTGTTTGAAGAGAGCTCGTACCCTTAACTTGCTAGGAATCGTTCCAAGAATGTCGTCGAAACATGACCCTTCTGAAAGTCCGGATCATCAAGGATCCGGCGGTGAAGCGGAATGGTCGTCTTGATGCCCTCGATGGCGAACTCACTCAACGCGCGTTTCATACGCGCCATGGATTCTTGACGGTTACGACCATGGGTGATCAGCTTAGCAATCATGGAATCATAATAGGGGACGACCGTCGAGCCTGATTCCATGGCGGAGTCAACGCGAACTCCAAACCCTCCAGGTGGGCTGTACTTTGTGATCACACCGGGAGACGGCGTAAACTTCTCAGGATCTTCTGCGTTAATACGACATTCAAGACTATGGCCGGTGAGTACTACGTCCTGTTGGCGAATGGAGAGTGGATGGCCCGCGGCAAGACGAATTTGTTCTTTGATCAGATCAATGCCTGTCACCATCTCTGTGATAGGGTGCTCAACCTGAATTCTGGTATTCACTTCCATAAAGTAAAACTTCTGGTCCTTATCGAGGAGAAATTCCACGGTCCCGATATTTCTGTAATGGGCGGCTTTCACAGCTTCCACCGCGACTCTGCCGATTTCTCGGCGAAGTTTGTCATCGACGACAGGAGAGGGCGTTTCTTCCACCAGTTTCTGATGTCGGCGTTGAATCGAACAGTCACGCTCTCCCAGATGGATTACCCGACCATGCTGGTCGGCCATGATTTGCACCTCGATATGCCGGGGTTCCAAAAAATAGCGCTCGAGGTAGACGCCGTCATTGCCAAAGGTCGATTTAGCTTCCGCCTGAGCAGCTTGGAACGCCCGGCCTAAGTCCTCAGCCTTATTGACGACGCGCATGCCACGTCCGCCCCCTCCCGCCGTTGCCTTAATGATCACCGGAAAGCCGATCTTCACGGCGGCCTGCAGCGCGTCCTCTTCACTCCGCAATTCGCCTGGACTTCCAGGTGTGACCGGCAGCCCGCGTTTCGCCACGATCTCGCGCGCCTTGGATTTATCTCCCATCAAGGCAATATTTTCAGAACTAGGACCAATGAACTTGATACCGATGGACTCACAAACCTCCGCGAAATGGGCGTTCTCGGAAAGGAATCCATACCCGGGATGGATCGCATCGACTCCGGTGATCTCAGCAGCACTCAGAACGTTGGGGATATTCCGGTAGCTTAACGCGGAATCGGCAGGCCCAACGCATACCTTTTCGTCGGCCGCTCGGACGTGCAAGCTAAGGGCGTCGGCTTCCGAATGAATGGCGACGGTCTCAATGCCAAGCTCTTTACAGGCTCGGATGACCCGTAGCGCGATTTCCCCGCGATTGGCAACTAACACTTTCTTAAACACGTTTCGACTCCGATGTACGGCGCTAGTAAGGCGTGTCGTGAGAACAATCTAGGAAGCAGCTTTGGGATCGATGAGAAAAAGCGGCTGACCATATTCCACAGATTTCGTATTTTCGACCAGAATTTTCACGACACGGCCATCCACTTCGGACTCAATCTCATTCATGAGTTTCATCGCTTCGACAATGCACAGCACTTGGCCCTTCTTGACCATATCACCCTCTTCAACGTACGCGTCGGCGTCTGGAGAGGGGGATCGATAGAACGTGCCGACAATGGGAGAGGTGACGGAGAGAAAACCTGTCGCCCCTTCTAGGGCTGGCATCGTCGCTGAAGCGGATTGAGTCGGCTGTTGCGGCGAGGCAGGAGCGGATTCCTGGAGGGAGGCGGTCGTGGGCTTAACAAGAACTTCGTGACGAACACAGATCCGAATGCCTTGGCGTTCAACCTCGAGCTCTGTTAAATTGTTGCGACGAAGCAGATCGATGAGTTCTTGGATTTGCTTGGCGGAGCCCGTCGCAAGCGATGCATCAGGTATTGACTCGCTCACGATCTCTGGCACCACCATCCGGCGAGTCTTTATCTTTGCTCGTCGACGCTTCACCGAACACGCTCCACATAGGATCTCGTACGCGTGTCGATTCGAATCACGGTCCCAACCTCCAGATACAACGGCACTTTGATCGTCGCTCCGGTTTCGACGACTGCAGGCTTGGTCCCGCCAGACGCCGTATCTCCTCGCACCCCAGGCTCCGCATCAACCACTTTGAGTTCGATAAAGTTGGGCAACTCCACGGCAATGGGACGATGCTCGTAGATGAGAATCTTGGCGACCATATTTTCCTTCAGCAGGTCCGCGTTCTCTCCCAACTGATTCTTCTCGAAGGTCAGTTGCTCATAGGTTTCGGTGTCCATGAGTGTATAGGACTCTCCGGAGGCGTAGAGAAACTGCATGTCGCGTTCCTCTAGGTCGGGTTCTTCAAACCGCTCCCCTGATCGAAAGGTTCGGTCCAATACGTTTCCAGAAAGATAACTCTTCAATTTGGTACGGACAAACGCCCCGCCTTTGCCGGGCTTGACATGCTGAAATTCAACAATATAAAAAGGTTCTCCCTCGACCATCAGCCGAACACCGCTACGAAAATCAACCGTAGAAATCACTCCTCACTCCCTTCGACAAACTATGCTCACCATTCGGCGACCACTTCAATGGGCATCAGGATCCGTTCCCTGAGGAGCGCTACGAATTCCTGGACAGATCCTTGGCTCTGGATCCAGCCAGCTGCTCACACAATCCTCTCAGCGCCAGGAGGTACCCGCAAGGACCAAAACCGGAGATCTGTGCTAAGGCGACTCCCGATATATACGAATGGCGTCTGAACTCCTCACGTCGATAGATATTTGATAGATGAACCTCGACGGTGGGCAGATTAACGGCTGCTAATGCATCCCGTATCGCGACGCTCGTATGAGTATAGGCCGCTGGATTGATGATGATCCCATGATACCCATTTCGTGCCTCTTGCACCCAATTCACTAATTCCCCTTCCAAATTTGATTGACGGATAACTAGCTCGACCCCCAATTCAACACCGAGTTTAGTGAGTGATGCGTCAATCATCTCAAGAGTCGCTGTCCCGTAGATCGACTCTTCCCGATTGCCTAGCAGATTAAGGTTAGGACCATGCAAAACTAAGACGCGCAGCATGTCGCGTACGACGCTCCAAGTACACACCACCTCACCGGAGGCGGCATTTTAGCAGTCCCTTTTCTAAGGGTCAAACCGTTGAAGTCACGAAGAAGTTTTTGAGGTTAGCTCAGAGGAGCTTTGTGAGTCTCGACGACGCGCCCGAATCGAGCTGAGCCACTGCTCCAGCTGTATCACAACCGAGCGTCTGACCACCGTTCGTGACTCCTGGATTGCGGTGGAATGTGGGGGAGCACCGCTGAGTGATCTAGTATCCCTTCCACTAGCCTGAGCTAACGCTGCGCTCGCTACGGTAGATCCCATGTGCTCTCCATGACCATCTTCATGGATTTTTGTGCTTGTCCGTCTCTCCTCAATCCGTATGCGGTCATCTTCACCCCCTTGCTCTCCTGATGCCTCTAGTCCAGTACGAAGCGACAACGCCTCTTGATCGTGTGGGTTAAGATCCAGAATGACGTTGCAGGAACGAATCGCCGCATCTTTTGTCCCTTGAGCCGCATAGAGCTTGGCCAAGGTCCGATGAGCTCGCAGATTATCAGGACTCAGCTTTATAGCCTCTTCTAAGATCGCTTTCGCTTTAACCGGCTGGTTCATCTGCTCATAGGCACGGCCTAATGCCACCATGGCAGTTATGAAGCCCGGATATGTCTTCAATCCATCTTCAAGGACCCCAGCAGCCTCGTCCCACATGCCGGCTTTGCCATATTCTTCCGCTAAAGGGATAAACACCTTAGACCCCGGCTCCTTGGCAAAGGCGAGTGCCAAACGGTCAATCTCAGCTGCGTTATTCGTTTTTCTAGATACTGAGGCCATTTCCTTGCTCATTCGGCTACAAATCTTCGCCGAGGCCCGCTCAAGCACAGTTCGCGCACTGCAGTCAAAATCTCGTCGGCTAAGCGACGCTTGGGTATCAAGCCTAAGTCGCGCTGCTCACCAGTCGCAGAAACAATCACCGCGGCATTGTCATCACTGCCAAATCCACCTCCCTCTTGGGTCACGTCATTGGCCACGATGAGATCCAGCCCTTTGGCTCTCAACTTGTCTTGAGCATGGGACAAAACCTGCTCCGTTTCCGCGGCGAATCCTACTACGATTTGTGATGTTCGCTGTGCTGAGAGCATCGCGAGTATATCAGTAGTCGATTCAAGTTCGAGAACCATCTCCGCTTTTCCCAGTTTCTTAATTTTTTGTTCGGCCTCGTACTTAGGACGAAAGTCTGCAACCGCTGCAGCCATAATGAGGACCGTACAGCCAGAAAAATTTCGACACAAGGCGTCGGCCATTTCAGCGGCGGTATTTACACGAATCGTCGTGACTCCTGGCGGGGAATTCAGAGACGATGGGCCTGAGACCAAGGTGACCTTGGCTCCTCGATCCCGCGCGGCCTCCGCGATTGCGTATCCCATTTTTCCGGATGAACGATTCGAAAGAAACCGAACTGGATCAATCGGTTCCTGGGTTGGGCCTGCTGAGACTAGAACCACCTGATCGTGCCAATCGCATCGTGAGGCCAGCGCCATATCAACCGCTGCCAAAATCTTAGATTCTTCGGACAACCTCCCTTGTCCGACCTGTCCTGAAGCCAGCGGCCCGACCTCAGGATCGAGCACAACGACCCCACGAGATCGAAGAGTCTGCGCATGTTGAACCACCGTAGGATGTGTCCACATATCACCATCCATTGCCGGTGCGACAACAACCGGGCATTGAGCACTTAGCAGCATCGTGGTCAGCACATCATCTGCGAGACCGAGAGCGGCTTTGGCCAAGAAGTTTGCCGTTGCCGGAGCCACAAGAACCACATCGACCTGCTCTGTGATCGTAAGATGGGTCATTTCTTCATGTGCTTCGGACAGATCTGTTGCCACTCGCGTCCCGGAAAGGACTTCAAACGTGAGGGGAGTCACAAACTTCGTCGCAGCCTTGGTCATGACCACGGACACGACGGCCCCTTCTCGTCTTAACGCTCGGAGCAAACTGATTGCTTTATAGGCCGCGATGCTGCCGGTTACCCCCAAGGCTACCCGCTTGCCCCATAAACATGTGGACAATCGCGCTTCGTCCAATCCCTACTCCTCAGTTGGCGTCGCCGCCGGCGGGACCGTGTCATCGACATATACGCTGAGTTCTTTCTTGATTTCCCGAGCATCCTCTCCCGTCATCATCGCAATGCGCTCAGTTTCGCCTTCCTTCCCGCGCTTAGCCTCCTTCATCGCGTCGCGAGCTTCTTTACCAGTGAGGTATTTGGACTGTCCTCTCAATACCTCATCAAGGGCAATCGTTGTTTCTTTGGTAAATCGAGAGGACCCGGCCTGCTTGGCTCCTTGCGTCAAGTGCTTTGCCCGTTGCGATGCGACGATCACTAAACGGTGACGAGAGTCAAATTCATTGGTGGTATATTGTGGCAACAAGTTCAGCATATCGATCATAATTCACCGTGCCCCTCTGCTATGAAGTGATTGATGGCTCTCGTTCTATTGGGTTCACATCGTTGTCAAGGAGAAAACTCTGTTCAAACCAATGCATATCCAACCGGTTGGCCTTGAGCCGTTCGGTCAGAAAGATACTTTGTAGATCGCGAAGCGACTGAGTGAAATCATCGTTACGAACAATGTACTGGTAGTCCTTGCAATACCATACTTCTTCCCTTACCTTCTTCAAGCGGCGGTCAATTTCTTCTTGAGAATCTGACCTTCGGCTCTGCAATCTGGCGCGCAGTATATCCATAGATGGAGGCAAAATGAAGATAGAGACAGCATCCTCGAATTGTTTTTTTATTTGGAGTGCGCCTTGAACATCGATTTCGAGCAAGACGTCGATCCCCTGTTCCAACTTTTCCATCAACGGCTTCAGCGGGGTTCCGTACCAATGGCTGTAGACATGTGCATATTCTAAGAACTCATCCCGCGCAACCATTTCCTGAAATACCTTTTCATTGATAAAAAAGTATTCGCGTCCGTGTTCCTCTCCGGGGCGTGGCATCCTCGTCGTGAACGACACTGAATGCCAAATCCCCGTCACCGATGTCACGATCTGCTTACACAAGGTCGTCTTTCCTGCACCGGAAGGAGCTGAAACAATATAGAGGATTCCCCGACGGTCGGGAGCTTGCGGATTCCTCGTCTGAGTTGGAGAGAGACTATTCGGAGGCATCACAATGCTCATTCGACATTTTGCATCTGTTCGCGCAGACGCTCAAGCTCTGCTTTCATTTTGACGACCTCCGCCGTGATTTGAGCGTCGTTTGCTTTCGATCCGATCGTGTTGACTTCCCGCCCCATCTCCTGAAGAAGAAAATCCAATGTTTTACCGATTGGCTCCATGCACTGCATGGTACGGTCAAACTGTATCATATGCGCGTCTAATCTGACCAATTCTTCCGTAATGTCACACCGGTCTGCATACAAAGCCAGTTCTTGGTTGAGTCGAGCTAAGTCGGGAATGGAGTCACCCAGCAGCTTCTCTACACGTATCTTCATACGTTCGAAGGCCTCCAGAGCAACCATGGGTGCACGCGCTGATACCGTCGTTTTGCATTGACTCAGCTGAGTAAGTCGAAAACGAACATCCTCCGCAAGAAGCGCTCCTTCATTCTTTCGCATCGTTACCATGTCAAGAATCGCGCTCTGCCCCAGCTTCTCCACTAGCTTTGTCAGTTTGCGATCATCAGTGGGTTGTTCGGACAGCACGAGGATATCGCGCAACCCCGCCATCAGTCCGATATCAATGGAGCCTTTCAGTTTGAGTGAACGCTGGAGGCTGCGAAGAGCGTCATGGTACTGTTTCGCCAAACCAGCGTCAAGTTGAAGGGACCGCACGTTCCCTCGACTCCCCTGCAGCATCACCGTCAACTCAACTCTCCCGCGCGCACAATGCTGCTGAATACTTTTCTTAAAGACGTCCTCTAGGCCAGTCATGGTTTTCGGCAGTCGAATGGACATTTCGAGGAAGCGATGATTGACTGATCTCACTTCTATCGTGACGGTCCCATCGGACCATGTCGCCTGCTGCCGACCAAACCCCGTCATACTCTTGATCATGTCAACGTTTTTCCTTCCCACTCACAAATATCCTGAATCGGGCAAATAGCACATCGTGGCTTCCGCGCAAGACATACATAACGACCATGCAGCAGCAACCGCTGAGAAACATCGGTCCACTGGGATTCGGGGAAAATGGCTTGCAGATCACGCTCGATTTGCTCGGGATTACTAGAGTGTGTCATCGATAATCGGTTGGCAACCCGTTTCACATGCGTATCGACCACCAGTCCAGGTTTTCCAAAAGCGCCTCCGAGCAGTACATTAGCCGTCTTTCGACCGACGCCAGGAATCGAGGTGAGCTCCTCCATCGCATCGGGCACCTTGCCGCCGAATCGCGTAGCAACGGCCTGAGCACAACCAATCAAGTTCTTGGCCTTACTCTTGTAGAACCCAGTGGGTCTGATGAGCGCCTCCAACTCACCCGATGTCGCTTTTGCCATAGCATGGGGGGTACGGTATCGCTTGAACAGTGCCGATGTCACTTGATTCACCCGCTGGTCAGTACACTGGGCGGAAAGAATGGTTGCGACCAGCAGCTCCCATGGGGAGCTATGCGTGAGTTCCACCTTCGCCTCCGGCATGGCGAGAAGCAGGCGTCCGACAATCTGTGCTGGACGTTTTGGTCCAGAAGACTCTTTTTTCTTCTTAACCTTCTTCACGGCAGGCCGATTGTGCAGCGATCATCGACGGGACGCAAGTGTCAACTCATAGTCTTGTACGGTCGCGTGGGACGTCCGATCATCCGCGACTGAGAGAGATCGAACATAGGCCTCCAAACGAGCAAAGAGAGAACGTAGCGTGGTCGGCTGAAGTGCCGAAATCCCGATGGCTCCAAACCGACGACAGAGCACCTCAACCTGTTGCGAAGGCATCTGATCACATTTGTTGAATACGAGCCACCTTGGCACTGCGCTGAGATGTAACTCCTCAAGAATAGACTCGACCGCTGTCAGCTGAACCTCGATATCCCTCGCATTCATATCGACGATGTGAAGGAGAAGATCGGCTTCCCGCAACTCATCAAGAGTGGTCCTGAAGGCGCCAACCAACTCTTGCGGAAGATCTCGAATAAACCCGACCGTATCTGTAATGATGACTTCACGATCCTCAGGGAACCGCAGTCGTCGGCTCGTCGTATCAAGTGTTTCAAACAGCCTGTTTTGAGCAGAAACATGACTTTTTGTCAGCACGTTGAGAAGTGTCGACTTGCCGGCATTGGTGTAGCCGACAAGCGACACGACGGGAAGCCCGTATCGATCTCGGCGGGCTCGCCGTTGATCCTGATGCCGCGCAAACTGTGCCAGTTCTCGTTCTAAATGCGTGATGCGATCCCGCACCCTCCGTCGATCGGTTTCCAATTTTGTTTCCCCCGGGCCTCTGGTCCCGATACCGCCTCCAAGACGGGAGAGTTGCGTACCTCGCCCGGATAATCGTGGAAGCAGATAGCGCAACTGCGCCAGCTCGACTTGGACCTTACCCTCCCGACTATGGGCTCGCCGGGCGAAGATATCCAGAATCAGTTGCGTGCGGTCGATCACCTTGATATCGGTCATCTCCGAGATCGCTCGCAGTTGAGCTGGCGACAACGTTTGATCAAAGATCACCATGTCCGCACCCCGGTGGAGCGTCTGGATCAACACATCCTTCATCTTCCCGCTCCCCAAGAGATACCGCTGATGCCCATCTGCCGTACGTTGCGTCATGCGGTCGATCACCGTTACGCCGGCTGATGTCGCAAGCTCCGCCAATTCCACTAGCTGTTCTTCTTGCTCACTTCGGCTCTTAGCGGACGCGCTGACCAGGATGGCCGACTCTGTGCCGTCGCAGACGGCGTGATGGGCACGTGCGTGTTGTAGATCGGCCTCGAGTTCCTCAATAAATCTATCGAATGATATCGTGAGCTGATGGAACGGAATGGCTTTGAGGACCTTGAACAATTGACCGGTCGAACCAGGCGGCAGTAAATGAGCCATGTACAGGTTGCCTACACGACCGTCTTCTTCAACTGAGAGGACGCCAATCACGTCAAGTCGAAGAAATGCAAGATCGGTCAACGCTTCCTGACTCAGAGGTTGATCATGCAGTTGGGTGCGAACGAACCGTAATCCGCGAAGAGATCGAGCCCCTGCTCGAAATACCGTCATCGTTGTGGAAGACAGAGTCAACTCAGTTCCCACAACCACTTCTTGAACCTGGCCCCGTCGTGTCAGCAGCACCCCGAGAGGGCGACGGATCTCAAGTGTGAGCTGCGCCATTGCTTTGGCCAATTCCAATGAAATAACTTTGTCGCTCGGGACGCGACGTCGATAGAGTCGTTCGACTGCCGCCACCTGACTCGCTCGCAATCCTGTGATCTGGCCACGAATATCAGAAATAAATCATCTCCTTTTTTACGAATTAGGAACTCCCTTGTACTCGGCGTTCCTTCCCAATTGATACTGGCTCCTCCATAGGGCTGATATCAAGACGCAGGGATGGCTGTTGGCCGTTGATAATCAGTTGTCGTCCCGCAGCAGCAATCATCGCAGCATTGTCGGTACAGTATTCCAACGGAGGAAGCGACAAGCGAATGTGCTCCCGCGCAGCGCGTTGTTCGAATACGGTCCGTAACCGCGAGTTTGCAGAGACACCACCTACCACGGCAAGGGATGCTACCCTCGAATGCTCTAGGGCGACAAAGGCCTTGGCAACCAAGACCTGCACAATGGCTTCCTGATAACTTGCTGCGAGGTCGGCGATCTGATCAGAGGACGGGGGAACGATCATGTCACGAAGCTTGTATAGCAAAGCTGTCTTCAAACCGCTGAAACTGAACTCCAGACTCTTTCTCCCTCCTCGAAATTGAGGAAAGAGGAAAGCGCCTGGATCGCCAGACCGGGCAGCACGATCAATGGCAGGCCCACCAGGATAACCGAGGCCAAGCATCTGAGCCCCCTTATCAAACGCTTCACCGGCGGCATCGTCACGAGTCTGCCCAAGTAGGATGCACTGGCCATTGCCGTCTCGACGATAGAGATGCGTATGGCCACCGGATACGACCAGGACAATACAGGGCACAGGAAACGTTGGATCCGCAAGCCATGCCGACGCGATGTGGCCCTGCAAGTGATTGACCCCGACAACTGGGATCTTCAACCCATAGCCCAGGCCCTTGGCGTAGCTCAGCCCTACCAGCAGCGCACCAGCCAGGCCTGGCCCTTGGGTCACAGCCACCGCAGCAAGATGACACGTCGAAATGGCAGCCTGCGACAATGCCTCTTCGACAACAAGATCAATCAAGCTTAGATGGGCTCGAGCCGCCAATTCAGGGACAACACCACCAAATTTTTCATGGACGGCGACCTGCAAAGATACCACATTGGATAATACGTTCCCCTCATCACTCACGACGGCTGCAGCAGTTTCGTCACATGATGACTCGATACCGAGAATTGGCCCAGGGCACAACCCAGAATAGCCTGATGGGGGTGATTGAACAGGGAGGAAATTCATCCGTTTACGCGGGTATCACACAAGGGTAGCAATAAAACAGCCTCTACGGCGAACCGCCGCAGAGGCCATCGCTGATCACATACAGAATTTTGATGTTCACAAAGGCATTAGACTCCAGCCATCGCCTCCTGCTCGATAAACGCCGGAGCTCCATCACGAAGCACCACTTTCACCTTTCGGCTGTCCTTGAAGCGTCCTCTAATGAGCTCATCCGACAACGGGTCGCCAATGGCACGTTGGATTGCTCGCCGCATTGGTCTGGCTCCGTACAACGGCTCATACCCTTCTTTAATCAACCATTGCTTGACCTCTTCATCCACCTCGATCTCAATGCCCTTGTCCAATAAACGAAGATTCAATTCACGGAGCAGGATGTCCAAGATAGAATACAGCTGCTCTTTCTCCAATTGATGGAAAATGACGATTTCATCGATCCGGTTCAAGAACTCAGGGCTGAAGGATTTTCTGAGCTCACCGAGTACCTCTTCCTTTTTCCGCCGCGCGGCTTCTCCCTCTGTGCTCTGAAAGCCCAGAGACACACCCTTTTGAATCATCTTTGTTCCGATGTTGGAGGTCATGATCACGACGGTATTCTTAAAATCGACTTTTCGCCCAAGGCTATCGGTCAACACTCCGTCATCCAAAACTTGAAGCAACACATTGAACACGTCTGGATGCGCCTTTTCGATTTCATCAAACAACACCACGGAGTAAGGTCGACGACGGACTTTTTCAGTCAGCTGCCCTCCTTCTTCGTATCCTACATAGCCGGGAGGGGCGCCGAAGAGGCGAGAGCTCGTAAACTTCTCCTGATATTCGGACATGTCAACGCGAATCAACGCATCTTCGCTGTTGAAGAGAAATTCCGCTAATGTCCTCGCCAATTCCGTTTTCCCGACGCCAGTCGGTCCCAGAAAAATAAAAGAACCGATCGGCTTTTTGGCTTCCTTCAAGCCAGCTCGAGATCGTCGGATCGCGCGGGCAACGGCAGAAATAGCTTCATTTTGTCCAACCACTCGCTTATGAAGGAACTCTTCCATGCGCAACAGCTTATTGGATTCTTCCTCTTCTAATTTAAAGAGCGGAATCCCGGTCATTTTAGAAACCACGTAGGCGACGTCCTCTTTGCCGATCACAGGCTTATTCTTTTCCTGATTCTTTTTCCACTCCCGCTTGGATTCATCAAGCAGCTTCCGCAGTCGCTCCTCCTCCTCACGATGTCGCACCGCTTCTTCAAAATTCTGCATGGAAATCGATAGCTCTTTCTCTCGCGCAACCTTCTTGAGCTCTTGCTCCATGGCTTTTAACTCAGAAGGAAGCGCATACGTTTGGAGCTTGGCACGCGATCCGGTTTCGTCGATCAAATCAATCGCCTTATCAGGCAGGAAACGATCCGTAATATACCGATCGGACAATTTCACCGCTTCAACGATCGCATCTTCCGTGATTTCCACTCCGTGGTGTTCTTCGTATCGATCCCGAAGCCCTTGAATGATGCGCACGGTTTCATCGAGATTCGGTGGTTGAACGTGGATCGGTTGGAATCGTCGCTTCAACGCTCCATCTTTTTCAATGTGCTTGCGATACTCATCCAACGTCGTGGCCCCGATGCATTGAATTTCGCCCCGCGATAACGCGGGCTTCAGCATATTGGACGCGTCGATGGATCCCTCCGCGGCGCCAGCTCCAACCAACGTATGGAGCTCATCGATAAAAATAATGATGTTACCGGCCTGGACAATCTCTTTCATGACAACCTTGAGGCGTTCTTCGAACTGTCCGCGATACTTGGTTCCAGCGACAAGAGAGCCGAGATCCAACGCAATGACTCGACGAGAGAGCAGATTATCAGGAACTTCAGATTGAATGATCCGTTGGGCGAGTCCCTCCACAATCGCTGTTTTTCCAACACCGGATTCGCCAATCAGCACAGGATTATTCTTGCTTCTTCGGCTGAGAATCTGGAGGACGCGCTCAATCTCATCGGCCCGTCCGATCACTGGATCCAATTGACCTTCTTGAGCCAACTGGGTCAAGTCCCGACCGAACTCGTCGAGGGCCGGTGTATTGCTCTTCCGATCCCTCTCCCGCGGGGCCGACTTTCGCAAGAACGTCACGGTTAACTGCCGTGCTGTGAGGAGGTTTGCCCCTAAGCTCCGAAGGATTTTCCCGCCGATTCCTTCTTCTTCGCGAAGAAGGCCAAGCAAAAGATGCTCACTGCCGATGTGATTATGCCCCAGCAAGCGGGCTTCCTCGACTCCGTACTCGATCACTTTCTTCACTCGAGGGCTAAAAGGGATTTCTCCAAATGTCATGGTGGTCCCCCCACCAGGCAGATTCCGCTCGATTTCCAGCCGGATCTGCTCGGTAGAAAGCCCCATCTTTTTTAGAATCATCAGTGCAATGCCGTCGGACTCACGGAGTATGGCCAAGACGAGATGTTCGGTGCCGAGATAATCGTTTTGGTGTCGTTCGGCTTCTTCCCGCGCAAGGATGATGATCTTTCGACCTTTGTCAGTAAATCGTTCGAACATCCTGCCTCCTCCTAGTGAGTGCACATCTTGGCTGCGTTCGAGCAAAACCCTTGAAAAATCTTGCCCTAATTCTAACCACAGTATCTTTGAGAGTCAAGGTTGCACGGAGAACACGACGGGCGACACAATCGCATCATGATATATTTTTTGTCGCGCAGATGCTTCCTTCCATCAAGAGCTCACAGGCTTTTCATTGACATAAAAAGAAACATCTCGATACAATCGCTCTCCTTCTTTCTCCATCCATTTGTTCGCACCCATGAGAAGTAAAAGCATTGGGATTCTAACCAAACCAAAGTTCCCGGAGGTCAAAAGTACGTTACTGGGAGTGGTCGCCTGGCTCCGTGCCCGCAGCATCGACGTCTTGTTCGATACAACATCTGCAACTCTACTGAACGAAGAAGGGGGAATGCCGAAGACTCAACTGGCTGAGAAAGCCGATGTTCTTTTGGTCCTAGGCGGAGACGGAACCATCCTGAGTGCGGCGCGACTGGCAGCGGAACGCAGTATCCCTATTCTCGGCGTCAATATGGGTGGTCTCGGTTTCTTGACGGAAGTCCGACTGGACAATCTGTACCCCTCGCTTGAACGAGTCTTTGCCAACGATTTTGTACTGGATGAGCGACTCATGCTGGCAACCCATATCCACCGGCACGGAGAAACGGTCGCCCGGGGGGTTGTCCTGAATGATGTCGTAATCAGCAAAGGCACTTTAGCCCGTATGATCGACTTGCAGGTTGCAATCGGTGGTCAATTCGTGACGAACCTAAGAGGTGACGGTCTCATCATCGGAACACCCACGGGATCCACCGCCTACTCGCTCTCTGCCGGTGGCCCCATCATGAATCCGGGTGTGCAAGCCCTGATGTTAACGCCGATCTGTCCACACACCTTGACCCATCGCCCACTCATCGTGCCGGGCAATGTGGTCATTGAAGTCACCTTAACGAGTCAAGATGAAGGATCGATGGCGACACTCGATGGCCAAGTCGGAGTCACTATCGTCCAGGGCGATAAGACCGTCATCCATGCGTCAGACTATCAGACCAGACTGATTCGTTTTCCGGAAAGCCACTACTACGAAGTGCTGAGAGGAAAGCTGAAATGGGGACACGGATAAAGTCGCTAGGCTCGGCTACGACGCTCTCCCCTGTTCGATGCGTGCAAGCATGTCCTGATTTGCCGTAAATTTGAATTCCCCGATACAGTCTGTTTTGTCCGTGAACGATCGCTCTGCCACTTCAAGCGCCCGCAGCCCGTTCACATCAACCGGACGACTCTGTCGCTTTCTGAGCAGCGAATGTAACTGATCGAGCACGGCCCTGGCATCACCACCAACACTCTTGCTCGTCAGATAGCGCTCTACCACCTCTGCACACCAGTCTCCATCACGCTTTGCCACGCCGACAAGACCTTCACTGGCCTTCCGAGCCCAGCCGGCTAGAAAGACACCATCCATAATTTTCCCAACCGTCTCGTCGTAGGCTTGAAAAAGCGAATCATCAGGATCGTTACCGGTCTTGTTGGGATTCGTAATAAACATGCCGTTCTTGTACGGGAGGCCGACAGTCTCATCCACTTTGTCGCCGACGGCAAACACCACTGCATCACAGGGAAATTCATAGTACTGCTTTAACCCGACCGCAACGGTATCCTCACCCTTTGGGTCAAGCCGGTTATCCTCCATTTCGAGCCCACGAACCCGATTGTGTTCATCCACCAGAATACGCTTGGGAGAGGCGAGGAAGCGGAAGCCCATTTTTGTTTGTGAGACTTGAGGCTCACACTTGATGAATTCGTCGGTAAAGCCCTTCAAGACGTCGTCGGGATTCTGTCCCACCTTCGCCATACGGTCTTTGATGCGCTCGAACTCGTTACGAATCCCTTCAAGATCCATATTAGCGCAGATGCTGCGGATCTCCTTCGGATTGTATTTCCGTTCCACTGGGCCTCGTCGGACAATGGCCGTGACACGCTCGACCTTCTTATAGCGAATCAACCAGTGGGCAATGTCCACCATCACATCTCCAGCTCCGATCACCGAGACGTGTTTACCCATTTCAAAGGGGCGGTCGCCAAACCCCGGGAGGCGGTTGTAGTGATACACCACGTCTTTTGCGTGGAATACACCCTGCGCTGAATCCCCCTCGACACCGATGGCCTTGGTCCCTTGCGCACCGATGGTAAACACCACTGCGCTTGCTCCCAGTCCGCGCACATCCTCGACCGTGAGGTCTTTCCCGTGTCCGATCGAGACATTGCCAAAATAGTGCACGTTTTTTTGCTGAAGAAGTTCCCAGTACTGCTTCTTGAGACCGCCGCGAAGCTTGAGTTTGGAAGGAAATATTCCGTACTCTGCCAACCCGCCAAACCTAATATCTCGATTGAGGATGATGATTTCATGGCCGGCTTTAGACAGCGAACTTGCGACGGCCATACCAGCAGGCCCTGCTCCCGCAACGATAATCACATGCGACTGTGATCCACTCATACAGTTATCCTTCTATCCTTTACCTAAACATGATCGAAAAGCCTTGAATATCAACGACTCGCGGAATGTAACATAGCCGTTCCCGCACTGTCAAAATATAGTGCCAGGTTGCGCGTCGGCTTGCACGACTCTGTAGGGTGATCTAGAATGTCACCCATTCTTGTCCTGGAGATCATCATGTCGAGCCAACATCAGATGGCAGACTTATAATCGTTATGTCTATTCGCGAATCACTCCCTCCATCGCTGGAGGACATGCAGACTCCCCCGATATGCTATCATCACATCCCAACGATCAATGGATCCTTCTCTTTGCAAGAGCTGAAAACCGACGAAGCCTATCTTGTCCCAAACTTTGAGCTTGCTGAGGAACTCGTCGCCCATGGTGTCGACAGTGCACGCATTGCCATCAGTGATTGTTCCAGTCCGAATGGCTCACCTCCCGGATATTCCAAAACTGCGCTCGGTAAACCGCTTGTCCCCACCTCACCCTTCGAATTCGACGAATCGATAGTGATTGTCCTTCCAACTTACAACGAACGTTCTAATCTTGAAGCACTTGTCGCCACGGTCGGCAAATATCTGACCGCTGATATCTTGATCGTGGATGATAATTCACCGGATGGAACCGGCCAACTAGCTGATCGACTACAGGGTGAACACCGCCATATCCATGTCTTGCACCGACCAAAAAAACAGGGGCTTGGGCCGGCCTATTTGGCGGGGTTTGAATGGGCGCTCCACCGGAACTATGACCGTATTGTCGAGATGGATTGTGATTTCAGCCATGCGCCTTGGGACGTACCCCGTCTGGTCCACGGCAGCCGGACCGCCGACCTGGTCATCGGCAGTCGCTATGTCCCTGGTGGTGGCACCGAGAACTGGGACGCTAGACGCCGTCTAGTGTCTCGCTGCGGCAATACCTATGTGAAGTTCTTTTTGGGCTCAATGATCCATGATTGGACAGGCGGATTTCGGTGTTATCATCGCGACCTGTTACTGAAGATGCATCTTGAAACGGTACGCGCCAAAGGATACGTCTTCCAAGTCGAGCTGGCCTGGCGAGCCGTTCAACTGGGCGCAGACATTCGTGAACTACCCATTCGCTTCAGCGACCGCGTCCAAGGCCAAAGCAAGCTCGGCTGGCATTCCCTCATCGAAGGAATCCTGGAAGTGCCAAAAATGTGTTTCCAGAGGTACTAAATCGTTAGGGCCGCTGACAGTTCATTTCATGCTGCCGGTCGTGCTGTAGGCAACGGCTTCGTAAGGAAACCGATGACTCGATCGATTCGAGTTTCGAGAGATCAATAACCAACTCATCTTTGGCATTCGCCATGATGACGTCGAGCAGGCTGCTTTTCGTAGGAACGACGGCCTCAGTGGGTTGGAATCGTAAATCAAAACCCTTCGCGGCTGTTGGCCGCATGGGATAGCGTCGATCATAGATCATCCCATAGGCTGGAATACCGTAAATGATCCGCCAGTTACCCAGGAGCATATGCAGTTCCGTCCCGTGAATATACAGTCCCCCCGTTGTGATAATGCGTCTGGCAAAGGTCTGTGGTTGGCTCAGATAGAATGTGACTCGTTCGTTGTATTTTGCCTCCGCGAGCGCTTCCGCAAGGCGCGTCGACAGCAACGTCAATTCTTCCTCCGTGAAGGTTGGAACGAGTGGCGACTCCCCTCGCATCCATCGTTTCAGGGCAATCCAATGCTCTTGAACCATCAATCCTGACAGGATCTTCCTTACCTTTTCAGGCTCGATGAACAAGGGGTGTGCATGATGGCTTGGCGGCCATTCCGCCAGCACTTCTGGGTCTTCTTCCAACCGTACGAAATTCACCGGATCCTCATAGATGATTCTCGATGGCACATGCGGAACGGCGCAGCCGACCAATACGAGGAGATAGGTCACCAGGCCTAGGGAAATCAGCCGTATGCAATTCACATCCATGATCGCCAGGGCTTAGCTTCCGCTGATGGTCACCGTCATCTCGGCACGCTCCAACGGATTGTCTCGCCCATCCCGTTTCATGCCGACGATCTTGTCGGCCACGTCCATGCCGCGCTCAACCTCTCCGAAAACCGTATACTGCCAATCGAGGAAATTGGCATCCGAGACACAGATAAAGAACTGCGACCCAGCGCTATCAGGGTCGTTTGCTCTGGCCATCGACACAATGCCGCGCTTGTGCGGTGTACTATTAAATTCAGCTTTTACCTTATACCCGGGTCCACCCATCCCATGCGACGAACGATCGGACGTTTTGCTGTTGGGATCGCCCCCCTGAATCATGAATCCAGGGATGACGCGGTGAAACGTCGTTCCATTATAAAACCCTTCTTGAGAAAGCTTGATGAAGTTATTGACGTGACCTGGCGCCACATCAGGAAAGAATTTAAGGACGATCTCTCCAATCGGTTGTCCCTTTGTCGTAATTGCAATTGTCGCCCGCGTGGTATTCGCAACATCGCTCATGCGGTTCGTCCTTTCTATGACTATCGAAAGAGAAATGGAGGCGGCGCCATCTCCGCTTCCAGTCCTTGATTCACAGCGATCCACGAAAGACCGTCATCGCTGCGAAATACTCCTGAACTCGTTCCTGCATAAAGCCCTTTCTCTCCCCATCCAATCAGCACCTGAATCGAAAGGTTGGTGAGACCTTTGTTGAGGGGGATCCACTGTTTACCCTTGTCCACCGTCTTAAAGATCCCGTGTCCTGTGGCGACAACCAGGCCATGGTCGCTCAACACGATACCCCGGATGGAATCGTTCGGAAGGGCTCGACTGATTGAACGCCACGTCAGCCCTCCATCAACACTGCGAAACACTCCGCCATCGAACGTCCCTGCCAAAATACTCTGGTCCTGATCAATGGCCAGCACACGGATGAAGTTCTCGATCATGCCTTCATGATCTTTCAACCCATGCCGAACACGAACCCATCCGGATGAACGGGGGGGCAGCCGAAAAATCCCTTTACCCGAGGTCCCGGCGAACAATGTCCCATCTGTTGAACGTGCCAGTGAATGGACAAGGATATCATCAAGGCCAGTCGTCACCGGCATCCAGCGATCATCGGTATCGCGTAGACGATACACGCCATCGCCGGTACCGGCATAGAGTTCGCGATCAACCACCATGAGCGCTTTGACTTCCAGCTGTTTGAGGCCTTCATTCACGGATTGCCAGGTGTTTCCTTCATCGCGAGATCGGAACACTCCTCCACGAAGTGTTCCGGCGTACACGATTCCATGCTTCGTGATCGCCAGACTCAGAATAAAGGGATCGGTGACCCCAGCTCCCACTCGGCTCCACGTTGCACCGCGATCCATGGTCTGAAAAACTCCATACCCAAACGACCCTGCATAGATGACACCGTTTTCACTGATCGTAAGTGCCTGTATACTTGCCGCCGACTGTTCGGGAGGCCCCGACGTCGATAAAGACTCGGAAATCACTTGGGCTGGGGGTGCGACCATCGTGGTTGGCGACAAAGACTCTTCTCCATCGGCCAGTCCGAGAAAACCTCCGCCCCACAACAACAGCAGCAGCAGCCGAGCAGCTCGCGTAGGTGTAATTATAATGCGCTGGAACCTCATCGCATTCTGGTTCCTGCCGTCTTGAAGGGCAAATCAGGGTCAGTCGGCAAATCCATTCCGGCTCGGTCTTGATTTTTGCCAAACAGGCGAGCGCCGATGATCCCGAACTCATACAGCACCATCAAAGGAACAGCCATCAGCAGCATGGTGAAGAGCGTCGCGTCAGGCGTCACAACGGCGGACACGATGAGACACACGAGAATGGCATGTTTTCGGTACCGTGCGAACGTCTGAGCTGACGCCGCCCCGATCATCGACGCCAGCGTCATCGCTAACGGCAGTTCGAACGCACAACCGAAGATGAGCAGGAACTTCACGTTGAAATCAATGTACGTCCCCACGCCCAGCTGCGGAGTGATATCGCGATCGAGTCCAAAACTGACAAACCAGTCAATCACCAACGGTAGAATCACCACATTGCAGAACACCATTCCCAACCCAAACAACCCTCCGGCCAATAAGAACAATGGAATGGCCCAGCGCTGCTCTTTCGGCAGCAGTGCGGGCTCAATGAACTTCCAGCACTGGTAGAAAATAACCGGCAAACTGAGAATAAAGGCCGCCAACAACGACACCTTGATCGACGCAAACAACGCTTCCGTCGGTCCATAGAAAGCCAATTGGTTTTCAAACGGACGATTCAGCCATGCAACCATTTCAGCAGAAAACGAGAAGGTGAGAATGAGCAAGCCTAAAATGGTCGCCCCAACAATAAGCAGTCGACGCTTGACACTTTGAATGTGAGCGGCAAGCGGATGGATGATCTGCTCCATGGCGGTGACTTCAGCTGTCGATCCGGTTCCGGCCTAATGGCATTCTATCGCGCTGGTTCCAATCGTTGGTCGCGACGTAGGCGAATGAACTCCGCAAGCTTGTCTTTCATGGCCAGCTTTTCTTTTTGGATCCGTTTTTTCTCGATCTCTTCGTTCGGCGTCAGAACATGGCGCTTCTGCAATTCGTTCAGCTCACGGTCCAGACGATGGTGAGATTCTTCCAGTTCGCGGAATTCAGTGTTGGTGCGGCGAAGCTGTTCGACAATCGCATCTTCCGTCAACATACGACACCTCCTGGTTAGGGTGAGTCTGTCGAGGTTGATTCACCTCCTGCGCAACACGTTGGTGCAT
Organism: uncultured Nitrospira sp.; assembly: GCA_902500755.1. Classification (GTDB taxonomy): domain Bacteria; phylum Nitrospirota; class Nitrospiria; order Nitrospirales; family Nitrospiraceae; genus Nitrospira_D. The sequence continues at coordinate 6,776 of CABVRV010000019.1, read as the reverse complement.
TCAGCCGACCGCTCGGCATCACAAGCGGATTCATTTCCATTAACACGGCATCTTCCATTGGATTGGTATAATACTGAGGACGCTTACCGACCTGAACAAACCCCATCGTCGTGTAGAGTGAACGTGCAGGTTCGTTCGAAGCTCTGACTTCAAGCACTGCCCGAGTGGCAGCCTGATCGAGCGCGAAGTGGAATGCCTCCCGTACCAGGGCCTTTCCAATCCCTTGTCTGCGCATCGACTCTCGCACCGCCAGATTCATCAGGCGCAGCTCTTCAAACACGATCCAGAAACAATGATATGCGACTATCGCGGACGTTGCCTTTAGCGCCGACTGTCCTTGGCGCAACGCAACGAGAAAATGTGCAAACTGATTACCCATCAACTCCGTTTCCAGCATTTTGCGCGTCCAGGGGGAAGAGAAGCAAGCCTCTTCCAACAAGAGGATATCCGGCAACATCTCCGGCGTGGCTGGAAGAATTTGAAATTCTGAAAGTGGCTTCTCGTTGCTCATCCGTTCCGTGGGTTCTAACGCCGGCGACCGCGAGCCGATCGCGCAGTAACTTTTTTCTCTACTCTCTCCTGACGTCGTGCGGTCGGCGAGATGCCGCCCGACCGTTCGTACTGAATTTCCGCCTCCGCACGTTGCACATACAACGGAGCGACGGCGCTTCCGGCAATCTCGCCTCGTCGTATTCGCTCCATTCCAATCCGAGCCACATGAATCGCCGAAGGTTTGAAGGCACACCCCGGCCCGACCGTAACCGTGATGGACTCCGGCAATGCCGCTCGAATCTCAGCCTCCATCGATGACCATCCAATCCCGAACATCACGGTGTGCTCAGTCAGGCTCTGCGCGAGCGCTCTGGGGGTACCGACCTGTTCATTCAGTATTCGCTCCCATCGTGCCTCCCCCATCCACCTGAACAGGGCCCAATACGCCTCATCTCGACGACTCTCCAATACGGGACAGAGAGGACGAGACTCCCCTTGAACATTCCTCACCATCGCTTCCAACGTAGGCACCAGAGCGAGGGGAACGCCGCTGGCGGCCCGCAGGCCCAGGCAGGTCGCAAGACCGACACGGATACCCGTGAACGAGCCGGGCCCGGCTGAACAGCAGAGGCCGTCAAGCTCACTGAGTCGCACCGTCGATTTGGCGAGCAATTGATCGATTGCCGGCAACAACAGAGACCCATGGGCACCGCCCGCCTCTTGCTCGTGCGTGGCCACCACATGATCATCTTCGAGGAGCGCTACACTCTGCCATGCAGTGGCCGTTTCAACCGCGAGAATTTTCATTGTGAATTACGAAGCCTGCCCCAAGTCCTCTGTTTTGATCGGTTGGTTATGCTGCAGCTCATGGAACGTCACGTGCACCGTGCCTTGCCCATGACCGTCTTCTAGAGAAATCTTGAACGGACGTACCATCCGACGGTCCACCTCGACGAGCATGTGCGCTGGAACGATACCGCCGTCATCCAGCGATCGAAAATCGTCGTACTGAATCATCGCTTCCACCTCGCCGTTCGCCCCCAATCGATCTTCTTGCACCACCAATAATCGGTGGTCAAACCAGAGGCGGCGGATGAGCCGACGCGATGAACCAGCCCCGCCGCCGGACGTATACACCTCAAGGCGATAGCGATCCCGCTCTTCCACAACTTTGACCGTCTCGTCCTTATTGATCGACCTCGTCCCAAGGACACCACCGACTGCCCATGCGCTCAACTGCGAGAATCGAGCAAGCTTGCCTAACTCTTTCATGTCAGATTGGTGCCCAGCATAGACTTTTCCTTCCAGCGGCAAGCGGAGCTTATACCAATCATCGGCTTGCACGAATTCAAACAACTCGCTTCCGAACGGTGTAAAACCTCGAAGTCGCAATGCATTGGGTCGACGGTAATGGACGGTCCCTTCCACCCGTGTCGCGATGGGCAGAAGCCCGCCCCTCACTCTGGCGGTGAACAATCCTTTCAGGGAATGAATGGCGGCATCTCGCTGCCGTAACAGCGTCGTTAACTCCTCAGCCGTTACCGGTTTCAGCGACGGGCCTTCTTTTGGAACAACGAGCGTACAGCCGGCAAGCACGGCCCCCACACACACGACGATGAGAAATGAGCGAAGGGCGCATCCCATGATCGTAGATCTGGCAGACGTCATTCCACTTGGATGGCTAGGCCAACACAACGTCGAGCGCCTCTCTGACTTCTTGAATGCCGATGAGCTCCATTCCATCGATAGGGTCCAGTTTTGCCAGATTTCGCTCAGGCAGAATGCAGCGCTTAAATCCCATCTTGGCTGCCTCTCGAATGCGTGACTCGGCTTGGCTGACGGCGCGCACTTCCCCCCCTAAACCGACCTCTCCTAATACGAGCATCCCCGGTTCAACAGGCACCTCCCGCAAACTTGACGTGACGGCCGCGACAATGCCGAGATCGATCGCCGGTTCGTCGATGTGCATCCCTCCGACGATATTCACATAGACATCCTGTCCGGAAAGATGGAACCCCAACCGCTTTTCCATGACTGCAAGCAACAGGGACACTCGATTCAGTTCCACTCCGTTCGCCATCCGTTTGGGCATGGCATAGCTGGTTGAGGAGACCAACGCTTGGAGTTCGACGAGAATCGGCCTCGTGCCTTCGAGACTCGACACGACCACCGATCCGGTGCTCCGCTGTGGACGTTCGGCCAAGAACAACTCGGAGGGGTTGCTCACCTCTTCGAGGCCGCCATCTTTCATTTCGAACACCCCAATCTCGTTCGTCGATCCAAACCGATTCTTGACCGCGCGAAGAATCCGATAGCTGTGTCCCTTGTCTCCTTCAAAGTACAGAACCGTGTCGACGATATGCTCCAGCAGCCGAGGCCCGGCAATGGCCCCTTCTTTTGTGACATGCCCAATGATGAAGACCGGAACTCCCGCCCGCTTGGCGAACCACATCAATTGCCCGGCCACCTCCTGCACCTGACTGATACTGCCCGGAGCGGAGGTGATCTGCTCCGTATACACCGTTTGAATCGAATCGATCACCACTGCGGCCGGCTGTATGTCCTGCACCGCTTTCAGAATCTGTTCCAGAGACGTTTCCGCCAGAATCAGCAAATGCGGGTGTTCGATACCCAGTCGCTGCCCACGCATCTTGATTTGACGAGGGGACTCTTCACCTGACACATACAACACCGGTTCATCCTTTGAAGCCAACCTCGGCAAAGCTTGCAGCAGAAGTGTCGTCTTGCCGATCCCAGGATCGCCTCCGATCAAAATCACCGCTCCAGGAATCACACCGCCGCCTAACACCCGATCAAATTCCCCGATGCGGGTCAGTCGACGATCCTCTCCCACGACTTCGATCTCCGCTATGGGGGTCGCCTTGGCCTGAGCCGTTTTCATCGACGCAGGACGACCCTTGCCGGTCGCGACCTGGCGCTCCTCCTTCATCGTATTCCACCCGCCGCAGTCGGGGCAGCGACCGAGCCACCGTGGGGATTGGTGCCCACAGGCTTGGCAGGAAAAGACAACCTTGGATTTCAACGAATGGTCCTCACAAAGGGAGAAACCCACTGAGCTATCTTAATGGATGTCCAGAGGGAATAAAAGGACCGGGCGCGCGCGATGAAACCGCAGTGTCTTCGATGTGGACTTCAGAATTCTTCGGCACAACCCGATAGTGTTCGGAGAGGATTCGACTGAGCCTTCTGGTTCTTATGAAAAAACAGATCAGAATCGACGAACTGCAGCTGGGCATGTTGGTCGAACAACTCGATCGGTCATGGCTGAGCACGCCGTTTTTTCGACACAAAATGACGATCACCTCGCCTCAACAAATTGCCCAACTGAAGGCCAGCGGCGTGCAGACAGTGACGGTGAGCGTCGATGCGGCGGAGATCGGAGAAGTATCCGTGCTGGAACAACCAAGCATCGAAGCTCCAGAAATAACGGCATCGGAAGAAGTGGAATCGGTGTCGCCGGAGATCTCGTTTGAGGAAGAACTCCCTGAAGCCAGGCGAGTCTATCAGGCTGCCAAGACGATCGTGCAGAACGCGATGCAGGACACGAGATTCGGGCGAGCCATCAACGTTGAGGCCGTCAATACGGTGGTGGCCGACATGACTGACAGTGTCCTTCGAAATCCGGACGCCTTGTCCAGCCTGTCGAGACTCAAGCGATTCGACGAATACACCTTTTACCACTCGGTGAATACGTCACTCTTGGCCATGTCCTTGGGGCAGAACCTCGGGTTCGACCGGGCGATGTTGCATTTGTCCGGCGTCGGTACGCTGTTGCACGATATCGGCAAGATGAAGATCCCGCTTGAAGTGCTGAACAAGCCCGGCCGCTTCGAGGCCCATGAAATGGAGATCATGAAGCAGCACGTCCTCAGGGGAGTCGAGGTCCTGGCCAGTACAACCGGGTTGGGCGATTCTTACGTGCAGCCCGCGCTCGAGCACCACGAACGCGTGAACGGAGATGGCTATCCGCACAAGCGCGCGAAACAAGACATCAGTCAATACGGCTTAATCACCGCCATCGTCGATATCTATGACGCGATGACGAGCGATCGGTGCTATCACAAGGGACAACCGGCTCACCAAGCCCTCCAGTTCCTCTATCGTCTCTCGCTCGAAGGCCACCTCGATTCGACCCTTGTCCAGCGATTCATCCAGGTCGTGGGAGTGTACCCCGTCGGATCGGTCGTGGAGTTGAATACTGGAGAAGTCGCCATCGTCAAACAGATCCACCATCATGTGCCGCTGACACCGATGGTGCTCCTCATCAAGAGCGCGGGAAATACTCTCCTCTCCAAACCGCACGAGTTAGATCTCGTCGCACAGATAGAGAAACCGCATCGCAAGATCATAGCCATCCTAGATCCAAAGCAAATCGGTATCGACCCGACCGACTACCTCGACAAGAAAGCGGCATAGCCCCCTCATCGCAGCCGCACAATTGTATATCCAGCCAGTCTGCTATCACGCCCGTCAAGATCCATCGTTCCAGAATACTACATAACAAAGACCCCAGAACCCATCTTCTCCCGCTTTCATGCTGACAAAACATTGACAGGCAGAGATCTTCCACACCGTCAATTTTCTGAACACTCTCGATTCCATGTAACTACGTATATCTCAAATCATTGGAATACTGGTATCTGACAATTTGGTGCGGCTCTTGCTTAAGTAAATTCCAAGCTGTGTAAGTAATCACCCTGGGAGGGATCAATGGACTGCCCAAAGTGCAAGGGGATGATGATGTTGGAACGGTTCTCGGATTTCTTTCTCGTCTTCTACGCATGGAAATGCATCAATTGCGGGGCCATTATCGACCGCACGATTTCCAACAATCGGAGAAAGAGTCTGGCTGCCGGAAAATCCAAGACCGTGGCCGCGCGCTAAGAAGATCGAAACCATCTCGGGCATAAAGTCGAAGCCCGGTGAGATGGAGGTCGTCTCTGCCCCTATCTCCCGGATCCTTAGTCGGCTCAAGGCCAAGTCTTGCCCGTTGTTTCAATACTCGAGGGAGCGGAATAGGATCTTACACAGAACAGGACTGACCATAAGGAACTGACGATGAGTCCGAAAGACACAGGATATGGATATCGCGAAGCAGAGTGGTCCGAATTCTAGGAGGCCGGTGAACACGATGGCCATCCCCACTATTACAGGGCATCACTCGTTAGCCCGTGTGGCAAGACCTAATGGCACCTCCTTCAGGTTTATAAGTCCATCTTCATTTTGTACAACTCGAAATGTTTTGATTATTGGCGCAGCGCCGTCACCAGTTACTCGAACTGTGAACTCTTTTAATATCTTAATGTTATCCCGGACTGGCGCAACAAAGGTAATTACACCGTTATCGACAGCAAGGATGGCGAGCCTTCCTTTTGGACACTTCATTGTATCTCTTAAGAACATTCTCAGCCTGTGGCTCTGGGGTTGAGCCCAGTGGTAGCTTAACCTTCAATCCACTCTCAAATACGTCCGTACAACCTGAGGGTTTTTCGGTACAAGCTTTTTCCACACGATCACTACCCTGGCGGATAGTGCGCTCCTGAGTGCTTGGTGATACAGCACATGCGCAGAGCCATACCAGACAGAAAGCAACGATAAAGGGTTTGGTGTCCATAGTCACTATTTTCTCAACGGTGACCACATTCTTGACAGCCTCATAGCATCTCACAGTCTGCTCTCTGGTGGAGAATTTCAGGAAGGTCTGTACCATATGGAAGGGAACGATACAGAATGATGAGAGGCTGATGACGCTAAACCAAGAGGCTCTATAGCGGTCCTTTTGAGTCTTTCCAACTTGGTCTTCAGGTAAGATCGGTATCCCATTGGATACCATGCTCACCCGTGAGGATATCATCAAAGGCATCTACCTCCGTCTGACTGCAGCCCGCAAAAGCTATCCTGCCAGATAAATCGGCACCGTTCATACAGTCCGCACCGACTAGGAGGGAGACTGGTAGAGGAGTAAAGATAGGCCTTCACTGGCACCCGTAAGCCTATGGTCGGAATGGATCAGGACGAGCACTTACCCCAGCCTCTGTGGCACTACAACTTCTTCCTCACCTCCTTCCAATCCTTCGCCACCTTCGCTTTCCTCGGCACCTCACCCTTCGTGGGCTCCGGTACCATGATCGCGTCGAGACGTCGCTGTAGGAATGCTTCAGCAAAGGCTTTTGACCGACCGATTCCAATCTTGACGGTTTTCCAGCCGGCTTCATGAAACTCGTCGATCTTATCCCCCAAGGCTTTCGCATCAGATGAAAGGG